>PKYX01000323.1 GCA_003132825.1 Acidobacteriaceae bacterium | reverse complement strand
CTGTGCAGAGTAGAAGTGAAAATGCAAGCCAGTCAGCCAGCAACATGATCATCCTGCGCTTGGGAGGTGTCATGCGCGATTTTGAGCATCTTCGTGAAACAAAGGACTTAGCCGCCACAAGCACTGCCGCAGACAAAGAATTCCGGCGCCATGCGCAATTGCCGGAACTCTCAGCTCCTCTGTGCCCAATTTGCACTCCTGCTGTTCGTTGTTGCTTATGGCCAATTCGCACGAAAGGTGAATGCTTAAAGTCAGTCATGTGTTCGTAATCGGACACATGGAGAGGCCTTTACTGAACGAGCAGCGTAACCAGCGACAAACCAATAAAGCAGCAAATATAATTCGTTCCGGTGAGCAAAACGGCCGGGTTGGTACGTCTTATTTTCATCATTTCAATGCATACACGTTGTCTTGCATCTGGATTTAAAGGGCCCAATCTCGAATGAGGATCCCGAATCATGACTGATCACGTTGGAGGCAAACTGGATTTAACAAGAAAGCTCCTGAGTGTCATCGGATGGTTAGCTCTGGCCATCGCGCTCGTTTTCGGCCCGGTACATATCAACCAGATCCAGGCTCAAACGCCAGCTCAGGCCCCAGCCGCAAATCCGGCGCAGAGCCTTGCCGACACCTGGCAGGGCACGCTGCACGCCGGCAGAGACCTGCGCACTGTAGTCAAGATCTCAAAGGCGGACGGTGGCGGATACAAGGCGGTCTTCTACAGCATCGATCAAGGTGGCGACGGAATTCCAGTAACCAAAATTACGCTGGAAGGTACGACCGTGAAGATGTCGCTCACGGCAATCGGTGGCACGTACGAGGGCAAGTTGAGTTCGGATGGCAAGTCGATTGTGGGCAGCTGGAGTCAAGGGCCCAACCCTCTTCCTCTTAATCTGGCGCGTGCTACGCCCGAAACGGAATGGACCATCCCGCCGCCCACGCCCAAGCTGGCGCCGATGGATGCCAAAGCCAATCCCAGTTTCGAGGTCGCGACTATCAAGCCGAGCAAACCGGATGAACCAGGCAAAGCGTTCCTGGTCAGAGGGAATCGGTTCACGACCGTTAACACCACTCTGAGTGAACTGATGTCGTTTGCCTACGGAGTCCATCCTAAACAGGTCATAGGCGCTCCCGACTGGGCCGCGACAGATAAATTCGATATCGACGCGAAACCCGACGGGGAAGGTGCGCCCAACGACAAGCAATGGAAAGGCATGTTGCAGAAACTACTCGTCGAGCGCTACAAGCTCACCTTTCACCACGAGAAGAAAGAGCTTTCGGTTTATGTCTTGTCCGTTGCCAAATCGGGGCAAAAGATGACCAAGAGCGAAGGGGATCCAAACGGCCTACCCGGGCTGTTCTTCCGTGGGCGGCTGGGAGACTTGCACGTGACCAACGCAAACATGGCGGACTTCGCCGGCTTGATGCAGGAGGCGGTGCTCGATCGTCCGCTGCTCGATCAAACCGGGATCACCGGAAGGTGGGACTTTACCCTTGACTGGACACCCGACGACTCGCAGTTCAGCGGCATGGGAGTCAAGATTCCTCCCCCCACCGATGGCGCCAACCAGCCACCCGCCCTGTACACCGCCATCCAGGAGCAGATCGGACTCAAGCTGGACGCTACCAAGGCGCCCGCCGACGTCATGATCATCGATCATGTCGAAAAGCCTTCGGAAAACTGAGGCGGGTCGAACCTCGGGGAGAAGCGAACGCAGTGTCACAGCGGCGAATGTGTCGAACCTTCCGGCTGGCCTGCGCCCTGCTTTGCACTCTAACCGCGTTCGCGTTTCCCGTGCTGGCCACCGCTTCCGAGTACCACGGCCAGATCACCTTTCGGGGCTGGCCGGTGCCGGGAGCTACGGTCACAGTGATAGAAGGGACGACTGCGGTCCGCACAGTCTCTGACCAGGGAGGCCTGTTCGCCTTCGCCGACCTGCCAAATGGGCCGGCCAAGATCAAAATCGAGATGCAGTGCTTTCGGACGATCGAGGCCGACCTCACGATCACGCCGCATTCTCCTGCAGGCAAGTGGGAATTGACCTTGCTTCCGCTCGACCAGATCATCAACATTGCGCGCTCGAAGCTCGCGCCGAACTCCCCGACCCCAGTCATCTCCCACGCGGCTGCGAAAAGTCCGGCGGCAGGCGACTCTTCAAACGGCACCGCGCCGGAGATACCCAAACCGCAGGAGGACGCGAGCCAGGAGCCTTCGGATGGGTTCCTGGTCAATGGCAGCGTCAACAATGCGGCGACCTCACGCTTTTCACTCGACCAAGCCTTCGGCAACAAAAGATTCACCAGCAAGAGTCTCTACGGTGGCGGACTGGCCATCTTTCTCGACAACTCCGCGCTCGACGCCCGCCCCTACTCGCTCAGCGGCCTCGAACCCCCCAAGTCCTCCTACAATCGCATCACCGGCGTCTTTACCCTCGGAGGGCCCATCAAGATCCCGCATCTGCTACCGCACGGGCCGATCTTTTTCGTTGCCTACCAATGGACGCGCGATCAAATCGCTGAGACCGAGCCCGGCCTCGTACCCACGGCGGCGGAACGGACGGGCGATCTCGCCGGCCTGCTCACCTCGCTCGGCCAGCCCGTTCCCATTTTCAATCCGACAACGGGCGCGCCCTTCGCGGGGAATATGGTACCGGTCAGCCCGCAGGCGCAGGCCTTGTTGCAGTTTTATCCGCTGCCCAACCTTACCGGCAATCCGCTTTATAACTACCAGGCGGCGGTGCTCAATAGCAGCCATCGCGATGCGCTACAGTCGCACCTGGACAAGACCATCGGCCGCAAAGACGAACTCTACGGAAGTTTCAACTTCCAGAATACCAAGGCGGGCGCCACCAGTTTGTTGGGTTTCACAGATTCGACCGATATTTTCGGGACCAACCTGAGCGTCAACTGGGCACACCGCTTCAGCCAGCTCCTTTTTCTCTACGCAAGCTATCATTTCAGCCGGCTGAGCACGAACACCGTGCCCTACTTTGAAAACCGCGAGAACGTCTCAGGCGCTGCTGGCATCTCGGGCAACGATCAGGATCCAGCCAACTGGGGACCGCCCACGCTCAACTTTTCAAGCGGCATCGCCCCCCTGACCGACGCCGAGAGTTCGTTCAACCGGGCCCGCACCGACGCTTTTGCAGCCTCGGCCGCCATCTATCACCGCCGCCATGACCTTACCCTGGGCGGCGATTTTCGCAAGCAGCAGCTCAACGATTTCTTCGAGCAGAATCCGCGCGGCATCTTCACCTTCACCGGTGCCGCAACCGAAGGACCGGCGAGCAGCGTAACCGCTGGCGGCTCGGACCTCGCCGACTTCCTCCTCGGCGTGCCCGACGCGAGTTCGCTCGCCTTTGGCAACGCGGACAAATATCTCCGCCAGCCGGTCGACGACGCCTACGCGAGCGATGACTGGCATATCCTGCCGGCGCTCACGATCAATGCCGGCCTGCGCTGGGAATATGGGGCGCCCATCACTGAGGTTCACGGACGCCTGGTCAATCTCGACGTGGCTCCCGATTTCACCGCCGTGGCTCCGATCCTCGCGAGCGACCCCTTCGGGCCGCTCACTGGCATTCACTATCCGAGCTCGCTGATCCGCCCCGACCGGCGCGGCTTTGAACCCCGCGTCGGCATCGCTTGGCGTCCCATTCCGGCTTCGACCATCGTGGTCCGCGCCGGCTACGGTGTCTATCACGACACCTCGGTCTACCAAACCTCGGCGCTCGCCCTGGCCCAGCAGGCCCCGCTTTCAAAGAGTCTGAGTGTGGCCAACAGTGCCGTCTGCCCGCTCACGCTGGCCAATGGCTTCAACTCATGCTCCGCGACCACCAACGACACCTTCGCCATCGATCCCGATTTCCGCGTCGGCTACGCCCAGGTCTGGCAGTTGTCGCTGCAGCGCGATCTGCCAGCCGCGCTGCAGCTCACAGCCACCTACCTGGGCATCAAAGGCACGCGCGGTGTGCAGCAGTTCCTGCCGAACAGCTACCCGATCGGCGCAGCGAACCCCTGTCCCGCCTGTCCGTCGGGCTTCGTATATCAAAGCTCGGGTGGCGATTCCACGCGCCAACAGGGACAGGTCCAGCTGCGGCGCAGGCTCCGCGGCGGCTTCACCGCTTCGCTCCTCTACACCTTTTCCAAATCGATCGACGATGATGCTATGCTCGGCGGTCTCGGTCACGTCGCCGCCAGCGCGCAAAGCCAGGGCTCGACGGATTCATCCTCGGGCGAGGCGCCGACAGAGAGTCCGGCCGCGCCCAGCGCTGCCGTTGCCCAGAACTGGCTCGACCTCGATGGCGAGCGTTCGCTTTCGAGCTTTGATCAGCGTCACTTGCTCAATTTGCAGGTGCAATACACGACTGGCGAAGGCCTGGGAGGCAGAACGCTCATGACCGGCTGGCCCGGCCGGCTTCTGAAGGGGTGGACTTTCCTGGCGGCGATGGT
>PKYX01000169.1:2511-10608 GCA_003132825.1 Acidobacteriaceae bacterium | reverse complement strand
TCCTTCAATCCCTTGAGCACTTCCGTTTTCGCGCCATTCGAGATCCCGATGTTGACCGCGATCTTATCCTTGCCGTCCTTGCCCTTCGGGTCGGGAATCTCCACTGAGGCCTTCTTGTCTTTGTCGTAAATAATCGCGCCTTCCGGAATCTGCAGCACGTTCTTGTGTTCTTCGAGGATGATCTCGGCGTTGGCCGTCATCTCGGCCTTGAGTTCGCCGCCCGGATTCTGAATCGAAACCCGCACCTCAAACGTGGTGACGTTGTCCTTCTCCACGCCCATCGGAGAAATCTTGGTGACCACACCATTGAAAGTCTTGTCCTTGAATGACTCCACCTTGATGCGGGCGGCCTGGCCGAGATAGACCTTGCCGATATCGCTCTCATCCACCTTGCCCTTGACGTAAACCTGGCTGGTGTCTCCGAGGGTCATGACCAGCGTGGCGGAGGAGCCCAACACCAGAATGGAGCTGACCGCGTCTCCCATCTCCACGTCGCGGGACAGGATGACGCCGTCAATCGGCGACTCAATGTCGGTGTAGCCGAGCTGCTCCTCGAGCTGCTGCAAGTTGGCGCGGTCCTCGGCCACCTGGGCCTGCGCCTGTGCGATCTTGGCTTGCAGGACGGTCACTTGCGCTTTGGCCACGTTCTGCTTGTTGAGGGCCATTTTGTAATCCTTGTCCGCATCATCGAGAGCGGACTGGGAGACCACTCCGTCTTTGGCCATCCCCAGGGCTCGGTCGTAGCCGCGCTTTAGCAAGGGCACATCCGGACCTTCGGCGTCGACTTTGGCGCGCTGGGAGTCGGCCTCGGCACTGGTCAGGTTGGCATCCGCCGCCTGCAACGCCGCACGCGACTGCTCTACTTGAGCTTCGATTTCCACCTTGTCCAGCTGCGCCAGCAGTTGACCCTTCTTCACCTTGTCGCCCGTGTCCACAAAGAGCTTGGTCACGATTCCGCTGGCTTTGGACTTGACCTCAACCTTAGTGATGGGCTCGACCTTGCCGGTCGCGACGACGCTTTTGGCCAGGTCGCCCCTTTCCACTTTGGCTAGTTTGGTGGGATCAATCTTGGTGCCGCCACGGGTGGCGGCGATCACCCCGATCGCGATCAGCAGGACGAGTCCCAATCCGATGCCACCGTAAATCAGTCCCTTGCGGCGCTTTTTCTTTCCATTGCCGTTCACATCTGCCTCCTGCTCGAGAAAGAGCTGGCGATTCCACTCACCTTAGTACCTACGAAAGTGGCTTGCATTTTGTTCCTGAGATCGGTCGCTGGGTGCTCGGTGCCACAGGCGCGGCCTCACCCGTACCTTCCATTGCATTCGACCCTATCCATTAGACCGGGCAACCCGGAAAATGGAAGCAGGAAATCNNTTCCATGATCGCTTTTGTGCTGCTCCGGGTCTTTCTGATCCTGCTCCTGGTGGCGGCCAATGCTTTCTTTGCCGCCGCCGAGTTCGCGCTGGTGAGCATACGCGACACTCGGATCCAGCAGCTCATCGAGGCCCGCCGTATCGGTGCCCGCACCGTGCAGCGGCTCCACCGCAACCTGGACGAGGTGGTCAACGGCGTCCAGCTAGGCATCACGGTGGTGAGTCTGACCTTGGGCTGGGTCGGGGAGCCGTTGCTCGCCCAGATCATGCAGGGCTGGGTGGGCGATGTGCCCCACGTGATGATCTATGCCCATGGCGCCGCCATCCTCATTGCCTTCAGCCTGATTACCTGCCTGCACGTGATTCTGGGCGAGCTGGTTCCGAAGTCCCTGGCCCTGCAGCGAGCGGAGCAAGTCGCGCTCGCCGTGGCCGCCCCCATGGACGTTTTTCTCACCCTGACGCGGCCCCTGATTTTCATGATGAGCCGGGCGGCTAGCTCGGTGCTGAAGGTATTTGGCTCGCGGAAGTTGCGCCAGGGGCCGGTGCACTCTCCCGACGAATTGAAACTGATCGTGAGCGCCAGCCGCCAGCTGGGTCAGATTCCGCCCTTCCAGGAAGAAATGGTTCACCGCGCGCTTGAATTAGATAACATCAACGTGCGCCAGGTGATGGTGCCCCGCCCTGACATCTTTTCCTTACCCGGTGATCTGTCGCTGCACGAAGCCCTGGCGCGCGTGGTCGAGGAACAGCATTCGCGTATTCCCGTCTTCGATCCGCAGCGCGGCCCCGAACACATCATCGGCGTGCTCTACGCCAAGGACCTGATGCGTTGGACCCGGCTGCGACTCACCGCCAGCCCCGGCGAGCCGGTCGCGGCCCGCATTGCCGCCATGAAAATCAGCCAGATCATGCACGACGTCCTGGTGGTTCCAGAAACCAAGGTCCTGACCGAATTGCTGCAGGAGTTCAAGGAGCGCAAGCGGCACCTGGCGGTGGTGGTGGATGAATTCGGTTCGACCGCCGGGGTCGTTACCGTCGAAGATGTTCTCGAACAACTGGTGGGTGAGATCGAAGACGAATTCGATGTTCCGCCCCCGGAGCAACCTGTCCTCGAAGGCAGAATCGCCCTGCAACTCGAAGGGGCGGTGGGCATCCGCGACCTGGAGTCGCAATATCAGCTGACCCTGCCGCGCGACGGAACCTTCGAAACCCTGGCGGGATTCGTGCTGGCTCGCCTACAAAGAATTCCGCGAGTCGGCGAGAGTTTCGACTATGAGGGCCACCGTTTTACCGTCGATGAGATGGAAGGCCACCGCATCGCCAAGGTGAGGATCGAGAAATTGCATCCCTCGGCGGTCGGACAGGCGGCCAGCTAGCCACACCGCGAATCAACCGACCGGGCACGACTCGAGCCGGCCGAATGCATTTCATCNNTCAAGTGGTCCCCGAAAGAGCAGTTGGGGCATCTGCTCGATTCCGCCGCCAACAACCACCAACGATTGGTCCGGACTCAGCTCGAAGACAACCCGGCCATGCCCGACTACGACGGCGACCGCTGGGTCGAGCTGCACCGGTATCAGCAAACCGACTGGCGCGACCTGATCGAACGCTGGCGGAGGCTCAACCGGCAACTGCTTGCCGCCGTCGAATCCAGTTCCGAGGCCGCCTGGCAGCGCACCTGCACCGTCGGCCGGTCGGCGCCCCTGACTCTCAGATTTGTGTTCGAGGATTACGTCGACCACATGCTGCATCATCTGCAGCACATTGGCATCGAGGTCGGAGACTTTAGAAAAAGTTTCACCGAGCACTGACAACCAGACCCGATGCTCCGCTATCTCAGTCTCCGCGTGCTGTACACGCTGCCGGTGATTTGGCTCGTCGTCTCGCTGGTTTTCCTCCTGATTCACCTGGTGCCAGGCGACCCCATTCTGCAAATGCTCGGGGAGGGAGCGCCGGCGTCCGATATCCAGGCCACCCGACACGCCTACGGGCTCGACGCCCCGCTCGGGCAGCAATATATCCGTTACTGGAAGGGGGTGCTGCACGCCGATCTCGGCCCCTCGCTGCGTTTCCACCAGAGTGTGACCAGTTTGATTGCCCAGCGCTATCCCTACACCCTGCAGTTGACCTTGGGNNCGCTGGGACGACCGCCTGCTCAGCGTGGTCAGCCTTTTCGGCCTCTCGTTTCCCAACTTCGCCCTGGGCCCGATTCTGATTCTGATTTTTTCCATCAAGCTCGGGTGGCTTCCCGTCTCGGGCTCCGGCACTTTCGCTCATCTGGTGCTTCCGGCGATCACGATGGGAGGCGCGTTGGCCGCCATCCTCACCCGTATGGTGCGCACCTCGATGCTCGAAGAGCTGGGCCACGATTACATCCGCACCGCCCGCGCCAAGGGACTTTCCGAACGCGCCGTGGTCTACCGCCACGCCCTGCGCAACGCCATGATTCCGGTGCTCACGGTTCTCGGCCTCCAGTTCGGCGCGCTGCTCGCCGGTGCCATCGTCACCGAGACCATTTTTTCCTGGCCCGGCATCGGACGCCTCACGATCCAGGCCATCGGCAATCGCGACTACTATCTGGTGCAAGGTTGCATTCTGGCCATCGGCCTGACCTATGTGGCGGTGAACTTTCTCACCGATTTGCTGTATTCGGTGGCCAACCCGAGGATTCGGCAGTGAATAATGGCAGTAAGTAATGGCAGCAAATGATGAACGAACCGACAGGGAACCATGAATAAGCAGTCATCCGAGCTGCGCTGCGACCGTAGGATTTGACGTTGTCCACCGCC
The DNA here is from genome assembly GCA_003132825.1 of Acidobacteriaceae bacterium. Lineage (GTDB taxonomy): Bacteria > Acidobacteriota > Terriglobia > Terriglobales > Acidobacteriaceae > PALSA-270. Next base: position 6,446 of record PKYX01000169.1, on the reverse strand, counting down.
ACCATCTCGCTGCCTCGCGCTGCCCGCCACAATCCTTTGGCGGCTACGGGCGTCGTGTTGGTCGTCATTTTCCTGGTGTGCGCGCTGTTTGCTCCCTGGATCGCCCCCCAGGATCCCGCCCATATCGACCTGCCCGCCCGGCTGATGCGCCCTTCCTCGGCGCATTGGTGCGGCACCGATGAACTGGGCCGCGACATCTTGTCCCGCCTGATCTACGGCTCGCGCATTTCGATGCTGGTCGGCAGTTGTGTGGTCGGAATCTCGCTGGCCCTCGGCCTCATCATCGGCTCGATCGCCGGATACTACGGCGGTCGCATCGACCTCTTCGTGAATGTGGTTTTGATGAATGCCTTTTTGTCTTTTCCAGGAATTCTGTTGGCCATCGCCTTCGTTGCCTTCCGTGGCCCCGGTATTTTCAACCTGGTGCTGGCGCTTTCCTTGGGCGGATGGGTGGGGTATGCGCGGCTGGTGCGCGGGCAGGTGCTGGCGGCGCGCGAGCGCGAATACGTGGAGGCCGCCCGCGCCCTGGGGGCGAGCGACCTGAGGGTCATCGTGCACCACATCCTGCCGAACATCGTGCAACCGGTGGTGGTGCAATCGGCCATCGGCATGGCGGGCGCGATTCTGGCGGAAGCCACCATGAGTTTCTTGGGCCTCGGCGTACCACCGCCTACCGCCAGCTGGGGCGCCATGCTCAACGATGGCCGCGCCCACTTGTTCGACGCGCCCCATCTCGTCATCTTTCCCGCGCTCGCCGTGATGCTCGCGGTGTTGTCATTTAATTTCATCGGCGACGCCCTGCGCGATTTCCTCGATCCGCGATCCCGCATTGAGGCCGGCCTGTAGTCCCCCCGTCCGCTGCTTTGCCTCCTCCGCCCGTTTGCTGTCGACTTCGGGACCTACAAGTGCTTGAAAATAGGGGCTATATTTCGCTTGACTGATATCGCAGATTGCAATATAAATATCGCGATATTCGATATGACGCTGGCCGAAAAAATCCGTTATCTGCGCGAAGTCGAAGGTTCGCTGCGCGGGGCGGGCCGTCCCATGACCCAGCAGGAGCTGGTGCGTGCCATCCGCAAGGAACAAGGCAAAAGCATCAGCCAGTCCTACATCTCGCAGATCGAGGGGGGCACGCGTCGTCACATGACGCAGTCCAGCCGCACCTTGCTGGCCAAGTTTTTCAAGGTCCATCCCGGGTTTCTCGTGGATGATCCGGAGGGCTATCACACCGAACTGACTTCTGACTTGCGGACCACGGAAGGCAAGTTGGACGTTTGGATGCTGCAGGGTTCCGAGCGTTTCGCGAGCGATCCCGAGGTGAGTGAAACTCTGATCAAGGCGGCCCGGGAAAAAGACACGCGGCGGTGTCTGCTCCTGCTAGGTGCGATCCTCGATACGCCGGGGCTGGCGGAGCGGCTGCTCGACGCGCTCAAGCCCGAGGCGGCCCACGGCCGCGCCGGAGGGAGGAGACGCTCCCAATGACCTGGGCCGATTTCTATCTCCTCTGTTTTGTGGTGGGCTTTACTCTCAGCCTGCTGTCGTTTGTCGGCGGAGGCCTGCGCTGGCATTTGCATTCGCCGCATTTCCTCCACGCCCACTCCGGAGGGTTGCACTCGCATCCGGGCGGCGGTCCCGCCGCAGCCGCGCCGGCCGGAACCGGAAAGGCGCTGGGCCGCGCCGGACAGGTTTCTCCCTTTAACTTCGTTTCTTTCACTGCCTTCCTGGCCTGGTTCGGTGGGACCGGCTATCTGCTCACGCGCTTTTCGAGCGTCTGGTTCCTGATCGCACTGGGCATTGCCCTCGTCGGGGGTCTGACTGGGGCCGCCATCGTGTATCTGTTCCTGAGCCGAGTGTTGACTTCGGAGGAAGAGAACCTCGATCCCGCCGACTACGAGATGACCGGCGTCCTCGGGAGAACCTCGGTGCCCATTCGCCAAGGGGGGACCGGGGAGATCATCTATTCCCAAGCCGGCACCCGCCGCACCTGCGGCGCGCGCTCGGAAAATGGCGGCGTCATCCCCAAGGGCAACGAAGTCGTCGTGACGCGCTACGAAAAAGGGATCGCCTATGTGCGCCTGTGGAGCGAACTGTCGGGCGAAACTACCGACTCCTCCACCCCGGAAACCCGCGACCAACCGGAAAGGAAGGACGCGCAATGAACCGCAACACCTGGCGAGGTTTCATCGCGCTTCTGTGGCTCGCCTTGCCGGTGATGGGGCTGCGCTATTGGCTGTTGTGGGACCGACTGCCGGTTCGCATGGCCAGTCACTTCGACGCTGCCGGAAACGTCAATGGCTGGATGTCGCGTGCGCAGTCGCTCGTGTTTACCCTGGGCTTCCTGGCTTTCATGGTGACGGTTTCTTCCGTGATTCTCTACGCCATCCATCGGAACTATCCGATCAGCACGCTCTCCTGGGGATTGGTGGCCTTCTTCCACATCGAAATCTGGACCATCGTCGCGCTCCTGAATTCCACGCTGAACTATAACCTCGATGGAAGCCCCATCTCGGTGGCTCCGCTGCTCGTGATCACGCCAGTCGCAATCTTGGGAGTGATCGGGATTGGATTTGCGGAAAAGCGCGGCGTGGCCTTGCCGCCCAGTGACATTTTGGCCGAAGAAGTGCAGTCGGGAAAACTCTGGGGCGCGATTTTCGCGATTCCCCTGGTGGCCGCGGGCTCGGTCCTCGCGGTCGTTTCGAATCCGACGATGCGCTTTGGAGCCGGTCTTTTGGGCCTGCTTTTCGTCGGCGTATTTGCCATGGCTTGGGACGGCTTTCATTACTACTTCACCCGCCACGGTCTGGAGATCCGCACCCTCGGGTTTCGCCTGAAGTCGATTCCCGGCGGCCAAATCAGAGAGTACGGGGTGGAAAGCTGGAACCCGATGTTGGGCTATGGAATTCGCGGCCTGGGCAATCATAAGGCCTACGTTTGGGGCAACCGCGGAGTCCGCGTGCACATGGACGACGGCGAGGTTTTTCTGGGGCACAGCGATCCCCAGCGCATCGTTCATGATTTGGACTTGATCAAGCAGTTTGCGCACTAGCAGTGATTCGAGCGCAGGAGGAGGCGATATGTTTGGCATCGCAATTGAGATTTGGGTCATCGCGGGACTGGTGGTGATGGCCACACTGCTCTTGATGAGCATGCTGGCGCGGCTCTACCGGAAGGCGGGTCCGCATGAAGCCCTGGTGGTGTATGGCTTCCGCGGCACGCGAGTGGTGAAAGGACATGGCACGATCATTTTCCCGATGATCGAAAACTGTCGTGGACTCTCGCTCGAATTGATGTCATTTGACGTTGCGCCCCAGCAAGATCTCTACACCAAGCAGGGCGTGGCGGTAACGGTCGAAGCCGTGGCCCAGATCAAGGTGAAATCCGACACCGAGTCGGTGCTGACGGCGTCCGAACAATTCCTCACCAAGACTGACCAGGAGCGCGAAGGCCTGATCCGCTTGGTGATGGAAGGCCATTTGCGCGGCATCATCGGCCAGCTTACGGTGGAAGAGATTGTCAAGCAGCCGGAGATGGTCTCCGACCGCATGCGCTCCACCTGCGCCGATGACATGAACAAGATGGGTCTAGAAGTCATCTCCTTCACCATCAAGGAGGTCCGCGACAAAAACGAGTACATCACCAACATGGGAAAACCGGACGTGGCCCGCATCAAGCGCGACGCCGACGTGGCCACCGCCGAGGCCGATCGCGACACCGCCATCAAGCGCGCCCTGGCCACCCGGGAATCCGCAGTCGCCAAAGCGCAAGCCGACCAGGAGCGCGTGCTGGCCGAGACCCTCTCCATGGCGAAGCAAGCCGAGGCCCAGCGCGACCTCGAAATCAAGAAAGCGCAATACCTCGAAGTCACCAAGCGCCAGCAGGCTCAGGCCGACAAGGCCTACGACATCCAGACCAACATCATGCAGCAGCAAGTG
>PKYX01000169.1:0-2465 GCA_003132825.1 Acidobacteriaceae bacterium | reverse complement strand
GGCGAGGCCGAAGCCGAAATCATTTTCAAGAAGGGCGAAGCCGAAGCCAAGGCCATGAACGTCAAGGCCGAGGCCTACCAGGAGTACAACCAGGCGGCGGTGATCGATAAACTGTTCTCGAGCATGCCCGAAGTGGTGAGGGCATTGGCGTCTCCGCTGGCCAATGTGGACAAGATCACCATCGTTTCTACCGGAAACGGCGATGCCGCCGGCATGAACAAGATTACCGGCGACATCATCAAGATGGCAGCGCAGGTGCCGGCGCTGTTTGAAACACTTTCCGGCATGCCGCTGTCCGAGCTCCTCGGCAAGGTGCGACAGATCGGCGACAAGACGCCAAGAACCGAAGTGCTGCCGCCGAACGGTGGAGCAGGGAAGGGATAGTGACCGGTGTGTGCGCGACACGGCAAAGCTGCGACTGGAGATATCGGTTCGATCGGAGGAGCGCAGAAATGGCGAGCAAACCCAAATACACTGGAGTTGGGATCGGTCTGGGCGCCGGTCTCGGAGCGGCGGCTGCGGTGCTTCTCGGAAGCAGCGGTCTCTGGCTGGCCATCGGAATGGCCATTGGCCTTGCCGTCGGCTTCGTCTTATCCGGCAAAGCGGGGAAAACCAACAATCCGCGACTGCCGACGAGCGATTGAGGAACGAGGAACGACCAAACAACGCACCATGAACCATGAACCACGCTCCATGAACAAAGAACCATGAACCAAAGAACCACGAACCAAGAACAATCCAGCGAAGTATTCAAGGAGTCCGACCATGGCACTACTAGAGCGCGTCTCGACCTTAGTCCGGGCGAATCTGAACGACCTGATCGATAAAGCGGAGCATCCGGAAAAAATGATCAAGCAGGTCATCCTCGACATGCAGAATCAACTTTTGCAGGTCAAGACCCAGGTGGCAATTGCCATTGCCGACCACCACCTGCTCGAAAAGAAGCAGAAGGAAAATGAGGATAAAGTGACCGAGTGGATGCGCAAAGCCGAACTCGCCGTCGACAAGAAACAGGACGATCTGGCCCGCGCCGCCCTGCAACGGGTCGAAAGCTACCGCGACTTGAGCCAGGGCTTCGGGCAGCAGGTCATTGATCAAAAAGCCCAGGTGGAGAATCTCAAGGCAGCGCTTCGCCAATTGGAACAAAAGCTTACCGAAGCGGTTGCCAAGTCCGATCTGCTCATCGCCCAGCATCGCCGCGCCCGCGCTGTAAGCAAAGCGAGCGATGCCAAGATGGCGATCGACAACGGTTCTAGCGCCAACGCCTTTCACCGCATGAAGAGCAAAGTGGCGCAGGCGGAAGCCCTCAGTCTGGCCAAGTCAGAAATCGCCGCCGACGATATGGAAGGCCGCCTGGCTGCGCTCGACAAAGAAGATCGGATCGAGCAGCTGCTGGTGGAGCTCAAAAGCAAGCGCGGTGCCTGAGGGGCAGGGTGCGTGGTAAGGTGAAGGGCGGCCAGGCGGGGGGTCAATCGGCACCGGTCGTGACGCCCCAACAATCGCATGCGCAAGGTATTCCATTTCGATTCGGCAGCCGAGTCCTATGTGGCGGACGCCGCGGTACTCTGCTGTTTCGATCACCGCATCAGCCTGGCCACCCGAAAGTTTCTGCGCAAGCAGGGGATCCATCGCCCCGACATGATCGTGGTGGCTGGCGGCGCGAAAACCCTGGCCTCGCCGCGCAACGACTTCGAGCGGGACTTTATCCTGGAACAAGTTCGGATGTCCATCCGGCTGCACCGCACTGCTCGCGTATTCCTCATGAGCCATTCCGATTGTGCGACTTATGGCGGTTTGGCGGCCTTTGAGGGGGACGGGGGCAGGGAAGCCGCCCACCACCAGGATGAACTGCGACGCGGGGCGAGGTTGCTGCAGGAGCAGTTCCCGGGTCTTTCCGTGGAGTGTTTTTTTGTAAGTTTCGATGGCGTCGCCGCGGTGGACCTTGCAGTGGAAGATAACGAGCAAATCGCGTAGCCACCGTCTTGCCGGACGCGCCGAAAGACGGTTCAGCCTTCCGTTCCCGTGTGCTTTGAGCTGGGCTCGCCAGCGTCTTCNNCCGTGTGCTTTGAGCTGGTCTCGTCGGGGTCTTCGACGTCCGATTCGTCGCCCCAGTCGAGGGCCAGCGTTCGCGTCGTGGTTTCGATCGGTTCGATTTCCGGGATCTCGTCGGTCACCGCCGCTCCCAGTTCAGCGAACTTACGCGCGGAAACCATCACCCGACTCTCGAGCGTGCCGACCGCCCGGTTGTAGCTCTCGACCGCGCGGTCGAGCCCTTTGCCGACCGCTTCCAGATGTCCGGCCAGGCTGCGCAGGCGGTCGTGCAAATCCTTGCCGAGCGCGCTGATCTCCTGCGCGTTGCGCGCCAGTTTTTCCTGATTCCATCCGTACGCAACCGCCTTCAGCAGCGCAATGAGAGTGGTCGGTGAGGCGGGAATTACCCGTTGGCTGACCCCTTGTTCGATCAG
>PKYX01000021.1:1508-3024 GCA_003132825.1 Acidobacteriaceae bacterium | reverse complement strand
TTTCGAGAAATTGTGCGCCAGCAGTGGAATTTCAGTCCCCCCAACACAAGTCGCGAGGTCGAGGAGTATCAGTTTGACCTCTCCGGGGCCACCGTTCTTGAATTGATCATTGTGCCCGACATCAGTCGAGGATCGGCTCACGCTTCGCTCAAGAGTCTGCGCCTGCGTTGACTCTGGCGCTCCTCCTCCTGAGGAACTTCTTTAGTTTTAGTTATACGGCAACAACCTGTAATCCGAGCTCGCGGGCCTGTTTCCGGAGTCTAGCTTCCAGTCGTTGGCGGTTTTGCACTTCGTTGTGCGCGCAGATGGTTTCATCATAGGCATGCCCAGTCGTTACCATGTGATAGATGATGCGGGCTAGTTTGTGTGCCGTGGCCGTGATGGCCTTGGGAGCGCCCAGTTTGGCGCGCATCCGGCGATAGAAGTGCCCGAGAAAAGATTGGCTGTGATGCAGCGAATGCGCGGCCATGCGGAGCGCTGTGGCCGCTCGATTCTTGACCTTGCGAGTTTTGACCGACAACACCTTCCCACCGCTGATCCGGTTGTCCGGACAGAGTCCAAGCCAGGATGCTAAGGCCGACCCATCTTCGAAGCGCGAAAGATCAGGACCGAGCTCCGCCAAAAGAGTCTGCGTGGTGAGGACGTGGACCCCGGGCACTTGGGTCAAATCGACTCCGAAGATTCGGTGGAGATGAGTCTGCAGGTCGAAGCGCGGCTCGCTCGTCTTCGGTTGGGACCCGTCTTCCGAGGGGGACGTGGGACCTGGGGGTGGATCCAGTTTCGACTCGAACTGCTCCAAATATTGCGCGATTTCGCGATCGCAGTCCGCGATCCAGTCTTGGTATTGACGAAACGCGGCCAGCGACTGGCGCAGGGTGAATAAATGCTCGCGCCGGTAGTCTCCCACCAGCGACTTGGCGATGGTCTCCTCCGTGGCTTTGACTCGTCGGTGGCGTAGTTTTGCCAACTGGTGTGGGTTGCGCTCCCCCGCCAGGATGGCCTCCAGGATCGTAATGCCGGTCAGGCCGGTGATGTCACTGATCACGTGGTGGAGTTGCAGGTTCATCTGATCCAGCGCCTTTTGCATGTGTTGCACGTGACTCGACGCCATCTGCACCAGCCCGTCGCGGTGACGCAGGATCGATCGCACCGTGCACACGGCCTGTTCCGGCCGGAACGAGGCGCGCAGTAAGCCCACCGAATGTAGATACTGCAGCCACTGGCAGTCGGAAACATCGGACTTGCGCCCCGGAACATTCTTTACGTGATGGGCGTTGACCAGAAAGACCTGGAATCCTCGCGCCTCCAAGATCTGAAACAACGGAATCCAGTACACGCCGGTCGATTCCATGGCTACGGTCTCGATGTGGCACGCTTTGAGCCAGTCCGCCGCCGCATGCAGGTCTTCCGTGAAGGTCGAGAAGCACCGCACCGGCTGCGGATCTCGATCCCCAGGTACCGCGATATAGATCTCCGTCGCTCCGATATCTACCCCGGCGGCATTCAGGTTCAGGTA
>PKYX01000021.1:0-1432 GCA_003132825.1 Acidobacteriaceae bacterium | reverse complement strand
TCTCGGCCTACTTGCCGACGCGCATGGACCGCCCATTTTATCGCGCCATGCAGGAATCTCAGTTCCTTACCTTTTTGACCCGCGCGACGCGGGTTCTTTGCTAGAAACGTATTTGCTCCAAAAGCGAAGAATCGCCTAAGCCATAGTTGCCCCGGCCTTGCCGGAAGCTGGATTGATGGAACAAATCTCAAAGGAGAGCAAAATGAATAAGGACCGTGTTGAAGGAAAAGTGAAGGACATCACCGGACGCGTTGAACGCCAGGCGGGGGAATGGACGAACGATCCCAAAGCACAAGTGAAGGGTGCCGCGAAACAGGCCGAAGGCAAAGTCCAGAATGCCTGGGGCAAGGCCAAAGATGCCGCGAAACAGACGGCTGACGATGCCAATGCCAGCTCCAAGCCCCCACAACGGGTTCCGGATGAGACTGACTCGGAAGAGCCAGACTCGAAGGATGCTCGCCGTCGAGGCTAGTCCGCGCGGGCCAGAGAATAGGTATTTCTTCCCCGGGCAGTACAGCAATGTCGGCATTGCGAAGCTGTTCGTTCGGAATTATTCTCACTGTTAGAAGATGAAGATAGTGCGGTCCCCCCGCACTGCCCCGAAGCAGGGTGGCCAGCTACTAAAAGCTGCACCCTGCATTTTTTCTGCTCGTACTCTTCGCAATCGGCACCACAAGAATCCCGCCACAAGAATAAATGCATTCCCGTATTCCGGCGCGGCCGGCAATGGTCTCAAATAATGAGCAGCAAAAGGCACGGTGAAAGCTCGAGGAGGTTCGATTATGTTACGAGCATTTAGCGCGTTTCTCGTAGTGTTCTCGATACTCAGCCTGGTCGTGCATTTGAACGCCCTGGGCGACGTGATCGGAATGGCCGCCCTTTCTCTGTTCGGTATCGACGAACTGGTTGTGAAGTTCCCGAAGACGCCTCGCCATTCCAGGATGCGAGGAGAGCCTCTGCGGTAATTCGGAAATCGCTGCAATTTTTTGTCTGTCGGACACGGTGAGGAACATCCGGCGCCACCTGAAGGTCAGGCTGCGGACGCGCCTAAGCGTGATTTGCCGTCCGCCTTTTCCGGGCTGTCGAGTCGCAATTCACAGAGTTCCGCAATCAGAGTTCCCGCCCACTGATAGATGTTGTGTTCGCGAATCGCGCGCCGCATATGTTGCATGCGAGATTGTCGCTCCTCGGGGTCCATTTCCAACGCCGCCCGAATCGCCTCCGCCGTTTGCTCGACGTCGTAAGGATTCACCTGGAGCGCGTCGCGCAACTCTCGGGCCGCTCCAGTAAAAATGCTTAGGATCAGGTCGCCATTCTCATCATTACGCGCCGCCACAAACTCTTTCGCGACCAGATTCATGCCGTCGTGCAGGCTGTTGACGATGCAGAAATCGGCGGCGCGGTACAGCTCGAACACCTGCTCCGGCGGCTG
>PKYX01000532.1:24802-27108 GCA_003132825.1 Acidobacteriaceae bacterium | reverse complement strand
AATGAAAAAGCTCATGATTCTGCTGCTCGTGTCGGCCCTGGCCCCGGTTGCCGCTTTCGCCTCCCAGGAAGAAGATCGCGTGCAGGATTCGGCGCAGGTGCTCAAGGAAATCCTGAATATTCCCGATGACATTCCCCAGGGTCTGATCGACAAGGCCGAGTGCCTGATCATCCTACCCTCGGTGAAAAAAGGCGCGTTCGGCGTTGGCGGCAGCTATGGGCGCGGCGTCATGATCTGCCGCAGCGGCCAAAATTACACCGGCCCTTGGGGACCGCCAGCTCTCTATGCGCTCGAAGGTGTCAGCGTTGGTTTTCAGCTCGGGGGACAGGCCACCGACTTCGTGCTGCTGGTGATGAATCGCCCGGGTGCCGAGTCGCTATTAGCCAGCAAGGTGAAGCTGGGAGCGGATGCCTCCGCCGCCGCCGGTCCCAAAGGCCGCACCGCCGAGGGCGCCACCGACATCGTGATGAAAGCTGAAATTCTTTCCTACTCGCGGAACCGGGGGCTGTTCGCCGGAGTCTCACTCGAAGGTTCGACTCTGCGCTCCGACGGCAGCGCCAACGAGAAACTTTACGGACAGAAGCTGAGCGCCAAAGAAATCATCCGCGAAGGCAAGGTCACGGTTCCGGCCTGCGCGCGCCCGCTGGTCGAACTCTTGAACCAAAACAGTCCCCAGAACCGTTCCGATCCAAAGTCTCTCGAGTAAGGCTCGGCGGCCCAGCCAAGTTCGGCTGGAGTTTTCGGCGGCGGGCGAGCGAATCTATGCCCAGCCAGTTCGGCGGTCCTATGACCAAACCATCGAAATCCTTAACCCGCTGCCCCTGGGCGACTAACGAATTCTCCATCCCCTACCACGACCAGGAATGGGGCGTCCCCACTCACGACGACCGCCGCCTCTTCGAATTTCTCATCCTCGAGGGGGCGCAGGCCGGCCTCAGCTGGGATACGATCCTCAAGAAGCGGGCCAGCTACCGCGCCGCCTTCGAGGGCTTCGACCCCGCACCCATGGCGCGCTACGACCGGCGCAAAATACAGACCCTGCTGCGCAATCCCGGGATCGTCCGCAATCGCCTGAAGATCGCTTCCGCGGTGGCCAACGCAAAAGCGTTCCTGCGGGTGCAGAAGGAATTTGGCTCGTTCGACTGCTACATCTGGCAATTCGTCGAAGGGAAACCACGCCTCAACCACTGGATTTCATCCCGGGAAATTCCCGCAAGTACGCCCGAGTCCGAGGCCATGAGCAAAGCCCTGAAGAAAGACGGCTTCAATTTTGTCGGCCCTACCATCTGCTACGCGTTCATGCAGGCCGTCGGCATGACGAACGACCACCTGGTCGGTTGCTTCCGCTACTCCCAGCTGGCGGGAAGGAGGACTCGATGATTTCCGAGCGCCCGGGCTAGGGCTTCAACGTGACCATGACGACGCCGTGGGAAGCAACCGCAGCGCTGAACTTGCCGGTGAAATTCCCCAGATCCTTGTGCTGCCACAAATCGCGCACCGCCGCGGTCAAATGCCCGGGATAACCCAGCTCTTGCCAGTTGACGCCGATCTCCTGTTCGGTCGCGCCCCGGTTCAGCAAAATCACCGCGCGGCTGCCGTCGGCGAGCGTCCGGGCCCACACTTCCAGATCGCCCTGGCTGGCGACCCGGCGCCCTTCGCTGCCGAGCGGGTCCTGGTCGACGGCAACCACCTCTTTGTTGGTCAGAATTTCCTGGATCGCCGGAGTCATATTGCGCAGGTCATTGCCCGCGATCAAAGGCGCCGCAAGCAGGGCCCACAAGCTGAAGTGGGAGCGGTACTCGGTCTCGGTCATGCCGCCGTTCCCGACCTCGAGCATGTCGGGATCATTCCAGTGTCCCGGCCCCGCATAGCTAGCCAGGCCGTCCTGCATTTCGAGAATGCTGATCACTCCGTACCCGCAACAACTGCCGTCCTTCCACTTGATCTTGCCGTCCCACACGTCTTTGATATCGCCCGTCGTGCGCCACAAGTTGCCACCGGCTTCGGCCCCCCACAGCCACGGCTTGGCCGTGCCCCACTCGCAGATGCTGAACACAATCGGACGCCCCGAAGCGTCCAGAGCCTGCCGCATCAGCGCATAGGAGGACCGCGCGTCCTGCGTGGTGGTGCTGCACCAGTCATACTTCAGGTAATCCACGCCCCAGGCCGCATACTGCCGCGCATCCTGAAACTCGTAGCCCCGGCTCCCCGGCCGCCCCGCGCAAGTCTTGCTGCCGGTATCGGAATAGATGCCAAACTTAAGTCCGAGCGAGTGAATGTAATCACCGAGCGCCTTCATCCCCGGG
>PKYX01000532.1:0-24789 GCA_003132825.1 Acidobacteriaceae bacterium | reverse complement strand
CCGCGCACCAGCTCGTCGCTGACATTGCAGGCAAACTTGTTCCACGTATTCCAGCCCATCGGCGGGGTGAGGGCCAGATGGCTCGCGACCGCGGGAGCGGGATTGTCCGCAGCCCACAACGCCGTTACCGAAAGCAGCCACCCCACAGCTGCGATCAGAACTCGTGCTCTTGATTTCATGATTGTGTCCGCCGGGACAATTTGTATCAGAGGAAGGACGGAAGATGCCACCGAAATTCGAAGCGGTTCGCTCGCCGCGCGGCGTGGGCGGGATAAGCGCGCAGCCGGCTCTTGCAGAGAAATATCCCCCTGTGCCTCCGCCGGCCGAGAGCGGCTCCCTAGGCCAGCGTGTACTGGCCGCGCTCAATCACCTTCTGGGCAATCTGCTGCCTTAACGCAATCACGTTAAAGGGCTCATGCTTGGCCAGCCGGCGGAGAATCGCCAGCTGCGTCCGCAGCATATCGCCCTCCGCCACCGCAGCCAGAATCTTCCGCGCCGCCGCTTCCACCTTCTCGATCGCCTGGGACAAATACACTCGAGTCATGGCGGTCGCTAAAACCGCGGCAGACTCGCCGCCACCGGCGACCATCTTCCGCACCCGCAACACGGCCGATTCCATGGCATAGATCTCGATCACCATGTCCGCGATTGCGCCCATGACTTCCTGCTGGTCCTGCATCGTCTGGTTGTATTTCTGCGTGGCTGCTCCGGCCGCGAACAGCCCTACCTTCTTCGCCGCCGCCACCAGCCTGCGCTCCTCGGCGAGCGGACTCTCCAGTTCTTCTCCGCTCGAGGGGCCGGCCAGCACTTCGTCCATCAGTTGCTTGATCGCGGGCAGCAGAGGCAAGTGGCCGGACATCGCACGCTTCAGCAAAAAGCCCGTGATGATCAGCCGGTTGATCTCATTGGTCCCTTCGAAAATTCGGTTGATGCGGGCGTCCCGGTAAGCCCGCTCGGCCGGATACTCCTCCACAAATCCATACCCGCCATAAATCTGCACCGTCTCGTCCACCACATAGTCGATCATCTCCGAGCCCCANNCGTCCATCATGCCGACGGTGCGATACACCAGCGCCTCGCCCACATAGATCAGGGTGGCCATATTGGCCAGCTTCTCGCGCACCAACCCAAAATCGGCAATCACCTTCCCGAACGCTTTGCGCTGCTTGGCATATCCCGTGGCATTTTCAAGAGAAACCCGTGCTCCGCCCACGCACATTGCGCCCAACTTGAATCTCCCGACGTTCAAGATGTTGAACGCAATGACGTGCCCCCTGCCGATTTCCCCCAGCACATTCTCGACCGGCACTTGGCAATCATTGAGAACAATCGCGCAGGTGGAGGATCCCCGGATCCCCATCTTGTGTTCTTCTCCGCCCACCGAGAAGCCAGGAAAGGTCCGCTCCACCAGAAACGCGGTGAATTTCTCGCCATCCACTTTCGCAAACACCGTGAACAGNNGTGATCCACATCTTCTCGCCGTTCAGAAGGTAGTGCGTCCCCTCCGGCGAGAGCCGCGCACTCGCCCGGCAGTTCAGCGCATCCGACCCCGAAGAAGCCTCCGACAGCGCATAGGCTCCCACAATCTCACCCGCCCCCAGCCGGGGCAGATATTTTTTCTTCTGCTCTTCGGTTCCGAAATAAACGATCGGCAGAGTCCCGATCCCGGTGTGGCCCCCCCAGGTGGTGGCGAAACCAGCATATTTCGCAATGTGATCGGCAATGACGGCGGCCGTCACTTTGTCCATCTCGAGGCCACCATAGGCCTCGGGAATTTCGGCCGAGCTCAGCCCCAGTTCGCCCGCTTTCTTCAGCAGCTCGCGGGTGATGGCGAAGTCCTTGTGTTCCATCTTGTCGATGCGGGGAATAATCTCGTTGGCGGCAAACTCCTCTGCCGTCTGGGCGATGAGGCGATGCTGCTCGGTGAAGTCCTCCGGGGTGAAGGTTTCCTCAGGGGTGCGCTCTTCGAGCAAGAAACTGCCGCCCGCGATGCGGGTCTGCGGAACTGCCAAAATCGTCGCCATTTGCACTCCTTGTTACCAACCACTCCGGGCATCCTGAGGAGATTATTTCACTTTCCCCGTCTCTGCCATCGATCATTCGCACCGAGCGGTTTCCCCCGGGAGCACGAAAGTTCACCCGGGACTTCAGGCTCTTGCCGCCCCGGCACACCGCTCTCTACCGCCCCGGGGAGCCCAAAACGGCTAAAGACCGATCTCGAGGCCGCCCGCGCAAGCGCCTGCGCCCGGTCCTACCGATGTTATTGAGCACTTTCGGATCGCCAAGCACGCTTACGGAATCAGCAACAGCTTCCCGGTGGTCTTGCGCCCTTCGAGGTCCCGGTGCGCCTGCTGGGCCTCGGCCAAGGGGTAGACATGCGCAATCCGTAGTTTGAGCTTGCCTGCGGCCATCATGCCAAAGACCGCACTCGAGCGGGCCAGCAGTTCCTCTCGCGTGGCGGTGAAGTGGGCAAGCGTGGTGCGCGCCAGAAACAGCGACCCTTTCTGGGCGAGCAGGTTGGGGTCGACCGGCGGCACCGGGCCGCTCGACGATCCATAATGCACCAACATGCCGCGCGGCCGCAGCACATTGATGCTCTTGTCGAATGTGGCCTTGCCTACGCTGTCATAGACGACATCCACTCCTTTGCCGCCGGTCAGCCGTTTGGTCTCAGCTTCAAAATCGGTCTGGGTGTAGAGAATCACCTCATCCGCTCCCGCCTCGCGCGCCAGTTTGGCCTTCTCCTCGCTTGAAACCGTGCCGATGACCCGCGCTCCCAACTGGTGCGCCATCTGCACCAGCAGCAGCCCGACGCCGCCGGCCGCGGCGTGCACCAAGGCGGTATCGCCCGGCTTCAACGGGAAGGTGTCATAGCACAGGTAGTGGGCCGTCATGCCTTGCAGCATGGCGGAGGCGGCGTCGCGGTCGCCCACATCTTCCGGAACCGGCACCAAAGCCTCGGCGGGCGCAGCCACGTACTCGGCATACGACCCGAGGACCCCGCTCCAGGCCACGCGGTCGCCCGGCCGCAGCGATCGGACGGCTGTGCCCACCGCCGTGATCACGCCCGCGCCCTCCTGTCCGGCCAGAAACGGCAGCGGCGCTTTGTAGGCCCCGTTGCGCAGATTCACATCAATGTAGTTCACGCCCGAAGCCGCAATCTTTACGACTGCCTCATGGGGTTTGGCTTGCGGAACCGGCAGCTCCACCAGCTCGAGCGCCTCCGGTCCGCCGGGCTGCGTCACCTGAATGGCTTTCATGTTGAATGGATGTCCGTTTCTCGATGAGGAATCAAGGAGCAGTTTCGCCGGCTGCTAGCTTATCCTGCCGGCCGGTTTTTGTCTTTTGTCCTCGGCGACCGGGACTGCGACCTGGACGCCCGCCCCCCCCCGGCACCTTCCTCCGGAACCAACCCGAGCGCCCAGGTGGGCCGTCGAAGAGCATACGATTGAGGAGCGGGCCGCGGGCGCGATGGCACTCGCCGCCAGAGCGGTCCGGGACAGGGCAGGCGCAGCCAAGCCACTTGCTGCTGGGAAAGCGCCCGGAGTATCATTCCGGCCCTGTGCCGAAGGTAACGGCCAAGGCACGCCTGAGCGATTGACCGGGCAAATCGGCGGATAGTAGCATTTAGCATCAACCGCTGCGGGAAAGACCAAAGGGCGCCACAGTAAGCTATAGAGAAATATGAAGGTTACAACCCATCTTCTGGGCGCCGGGCTGGCCCTCGCGCTGTTCGCGGCAACGGCGTGCCAGACGGCTCGCCCGACTGCAGCGCGGCCTCCGGCCCAGGCGAACGCTCCGCCGCTCGTCGCGGCTTCCCGGCCCGCTCCTATTCCCGCCGCCAAGCCGCAGCCACCGGCCGATTCCGCGCCCGCACCCCAAGCGGATCCCGTGGTCGAGCTGATTGCAAGTGTCGAGAAGGAATACCAGTCTGGGTTAGATCAAGCGAAGGCGGGGAATCCGGACGCCGCCCGACAGAGTTTCGATCACGCCTTCGGCCTGCTGATGGGCAGCCCGGAGGACGTTCATTCCGATCCGCGCCTGGAGCAGGAGTTTAACCGACTTCTGGCGGGAATGAACAGCCTCGACCTGCCGGACCTGCAGCAGACCGACAATTTCACCGCCCAGAAAACCGAACCGGCCCCGATTGATGAGGTCAACGCCACCACTCCGCCGGTCGACCCCAACGTGGAAGCGAAAGCCGCGGCCGAAATCAAACTCACGCATTCCGACTTGCCGCTCATGATGACCGACCCGGTCGCTGCCTACATCAACTATTTCTCGGATCGCGGCCATGGAGTTCTCGAGCGGGCCCTGATTCGGGATGGACGCTATGATGCGATGATCCGCGGTATTCTCAAAGAGGAAGGCGTCCCGCAAGATCTGATCTACCTGGCGCAGGCAGAATCCGGTTTTCATCCCCTGGCCCTTTCGCGGGCGGGCGCACGCGGCATGTGGCAATTCATGTCGAGCCGCGCCCGGGGGTATGGCCTGGAGCGCAATCAGTGGGTGGACGAGCGGCAGGACCCGGAGAAATCGACGCGCGCTGCCGCCCGCCATCTGAAGGATCTTTACCGGGAATTCGGCGACTGGTATCTGGCCATGGCGGCCTACAATTCGGGGCCAGGCACCGTGCAGCAGGCGGTCAAGCGCACCGGCTATGCCGATTTCTGGGAACTCTACAAGCGCGACGTTCTGCCCCAGGAAACCCGCAACTACGTGCCCATTATTCTGGCCGTCACCATCATGGCCAAGAACCCGGCGCAGTACGGACTGGACAAACTGGCACGGGATCAGCCCGTCCCCTCGGATCGCTTGATCATCGACTATCCGGTCGACCTCCGCCTGGTCGGCGAGTGCGTGGGAGCTTCCCCCGAAACCGTGCAGGACCTCAATCCCAGCCTGCTGCGCTGGACCACGCCGAAGGACGAGCCCTTCGAGCTTCACCTGCCCTTAGGCGCCAAGGATCAATACCTGGCGGCCATTTCCGGCATCCCGCGCGACATGCGAGTGTGGTGGCGCTATCACAAGGTTGTGTCCGGTGACACGCTGGCCTCGATTGCTCGCTCCTATCGGACCACCCCCCAGGCCATCGCTCGGGCGAACCAGCTCGCGGCCAAGGACGGCCTGGAGCCTGACGCTCGGCTCATGATCCCGATTGCCCCCGGCCGGCATGCCGCGGCGGAGGACGCCCAGAGCTATTCTCGCCATTTGACGGTGTACCGGGTGCGACGGGGGGACACGGTGCAGTCGGTGGCGGAGAACTTTAACGTCTCACCCTCCATGGTTCGCCGCTGGAACCGTCTCAGAAGCGATAGCCTGCGCGGGCGCCGCGTCCTCTATATTCGCTTGCCGGTGGCTCCGAGCGTCAGCCCTACGCGGCGCGCGGATAGCTCTAAACCAAAGCCCAGCAATAACTTACGTGCCGCTAGCCCCAAAACGTAGAGCCTCCCAAGATAGCCGCCAGCGAAACTGTCGGCTTGATTGCGTCTGGCCGCCACACCACGGTCGAGGCCTAGGCGAGACGATGACAATGTGGCCACCCTCCATCCGGCCTTGATGCTCTCGATCTTTCCGACCCATCAGCGGTCCCTGTCCCAGCCAACCGGTCGAGCCCTGCATCCTAATTGCATACTTGTCGGGCGGCTGAGAACTCAAGCCGCGCAGGGAAATGAAGTTGGTGTAATATGCAGACGAACCGCGTGAAAATCGCTGTGCTATAATCGCGCCCCGTTCAGGCCGAGGCATAGGCCTTTCAGTTGTCTTTTTATTTTCTTTAGCGCATGACGCGCTTACGCAGCTCCCGGCGCCGAAGGCGNNGAAGAAGAGGAAGAAGAAGAAGAGGAAGAAGCTGAGCTGCCGGTTGTGAGCGAAGCCGAACCCGAACCTGTAGCGCCACCCGCGCCGCCACCCGCAGGAAGCGGCGGAGGCTCGTCCAAACCAGCGGCGAAGAAATCGGCCAAGAAGCCGGCGAAGAAAAAAGCCGTGAAAAAGGCTCCTCCGAAAAAACCGGCGAAGAAGAAACCAGCCCGCAAGGCGCCCAAGCGTAAGCCCGCAAAAAGAAAGCCGGCCCCGAAGGCCAAAGCGAAAGCCAAGAAGAAACCAGCGGGCCGCAAAGGCCGACGCCGCTAGATTCGTCATGCAGAGGGGTGCGCGCCACCGCGCGACCAAGGCCCGGGCCTCTCTAGATCTGGTTCCACCAAGCCGCAGCGCCATGCTGCGGCTTTCTTGCTGGTGGGTTGTCGATTGTCCTCGGTGCCTGGTGCTTGGCGGCGGGCGAAGGTCGTCCCGTATGATTTCTGCTTAGAATGGCTGAGGGGAGCGACCTTAATCGGCCGGGAGTGGTTCGACCGGGGTTGACCGCCACGGCGCGCCGGGATCTAGGCGGGCCAGCAACCCCGGGAGGGCGACGACCAGAGCCGCCGTGGATAAGGTTGGCAGGTCCCCGTTCCTGCGAGCGGTGCTCGCTTACTTCCCGGTCTGCACCGCGTCCAGACACTTGCTGTAAAGTTGGAGCAAATGAGCGGCATACTCTTCGGGTTTCGCGGCCGCGCCGCCGCCCTGGAATCCCACTCCCGAGGAACTGGTTTTGCCATAGCCGGTTGCCATGGCGACAAACTTCATGAGATCGAGGGCGATATCCTCGTCGCGGCGTGAGCCGGCCGCTGCGCTCGGTACTTCCATGAATCCCTCCGCTGGAACCTGGATGCTGGGAATTTCTTCGTCCATCGCGGCGATGATAGCAGAAGCTGCGGTGGGAAAATCTCGCATGGCGTTTCGCATGCGCGCGCCACTCCCCAGGGCCAACCCTTGGCTGGCTTGCCGTTCTTCGAGCGGGCGACTATAGTCTTCCCGGTTGGTTCGGGAGGCATTCGGTTGCGCCTTTTGCTTAACTGGGTTCTTAGCGCGGTCGCACTCTGGATCGTGGCGCACGTGATCTCCGGCTTCCATGTCAGCGGGCCGGTCGCGGCGTTAATCGCCGCCCTGGTGATCGGCTTCGTGAACGCTACGCTCGGAGCGTTCCTCAAAATCATCACCTTTCCTTTGACCCTGATTACGCTCGGCATTTTCTGGCTGGTGATCAACGCGGCCATGATCGAGCTGGCGTCCGCGATCGTGCGGGGCTTTCGCGTCGATACCTTCGGCGCGGCGTTCTGGGGAGCGATCGTGTTGAGCCTGGTCAACATGGCTCTGCGGGCGCTGGCCGGTACCGACCGGGCTCAAGCCTGAAACCGGCGCCACCACCGGATCCGTGCAGCCGGCTTTCGCAGACCAGAGCGTCCGCGTCCCATTTTGATTAGAGATCGCAGGCGACCCGGAAGCCGTAGTCCGCATACTGGAATCCCGGCGGAATGCTCGAACGGGCGGCGCAGCGGGAGACCTTGATGTGATGGCGCCAGGAGCCTCCGCGGGAAGCGCGCCGCGCGCCGGACTCGGGGCCGCCCGGATTGTGTTGCGGAGAAATCGCATAATAATCCGGCTGATACCAATCATTGCACCACTCGTGCACATTCTCAGCGATGTCATAGAGGCCGAATGCGTTCGGCGGGTAAAGCGCCACGGGTTCGGGGCCGGTCTTCCAGCGCTTTTCATAGTCGGGTAGCGATAGGGGCGGCGAATCGCCCCAGGGATAGAGCTGGGCTTCGACGCCTCCCCGCGCGGCACACTCCCACTCCGCCTCGGTGGGCAGGCGATAGTGGCGGCCCGTCATGGCGCTCAGCCACCCGCAGTAGTCGGAAGCCTCGAACCAGGAAACGGCGACCACGGGCTGTTCGGGATGGTTGAGGTGGGGATCGTTCCACAAGGGCGGTTGTGGGATCGAGTGGGCGCGCAGGAAATGGCCGTAGTCCCGATTCGTGATCTGGCGGGCTGCGAGCAGGAACTGATCCACCCGCACCCGATGAACCGGGCGCTCGTTGTCCTGTCCGCATTCCGATCCCATCAGGAACCAGCTCTCCGGGATCGGAACGAGCGCTGGCGGCTGAAAGCAATCGAGAGGTGGAGATTCGGAGCTGGACATGGAAACCGGATCAAAGCAGCCTAGCAAGCAAACCCATGCGACGGGTTACCCTCTGAGCCTTCGAACCACCTCCCGGATGTCGTGGTCTTGGAAAAGACGAATTGCGGCGATGCCCGCTGCTCCCGCATCCCGGCACATGGCGAGGTTCGCCAGGGTGACGCCGCCCAGGGCGAAGACCGGTATTTTATGCCGGCAGGCCTGCCGAAGAGTTTCGAGGCCGGAGGTGGACTTGCGGGGTGAATCGCGCTTCTCGAACACGGGAGCCACCGTGGCAAAGTCCGCGCCTGCCTCGGCTGCCCGGGCGACTTCACCGGCGGTGTGGCAGGAGACAACCACGGTTCGGTGGGCCGGCGGGATTTCTTTGGCCGGGAGCGAAGCCGAAGGGGAGCGCGCCGCGCCTCGATTCCAAATCCGGCGCACTTCAGACGGTGAAATGTCATCGGAGCGAAGGTGTACCCCGCCCGCGCCCACGGCGAAAGCGACATCGGTGCGGGAATTGATCAACAGATGGGTTCCCGGTTCCCGCTTCCCGGTTTTCCGCAGGGCATTCTCTTCGACCACTTGCACCGCCGCGCCCGCGAGGGCTTCGAGTTCGCGAGCGGGCAAGTCTTTTTCACGCAGCTGGATGTAGTCCACGCCACAGCGTGCCGCCTCGGCGATTTTCTCGAGCAGACGTTCGCGGCGGAACGATTCGGTGCCGCGAAACTGGGTACGATCGCTGATGTAGTAGAGAAGCAAGCGGCGATTCAGCCATCGGTGGTCTGGCAGTTCTACGGATTCGTCTTCGCGATCTCCGGCACAGTCTCTGCCGCCCGCCTCGGATCCACCAGATGGTACTTGGTCAATCCCTCGCGCAGGAATTCGAAGCCCTCTTCGGGTGTGTCGGCCATTTTGAAAAGGTCCAGATCGTCGGCCGAGATGGTGCCGGCGTCGACCATGGTTTCGAAGTTGATCAACCGCTTCCAGTATTCGCTGCCGTAAATGACCACCAGGATTTTTTTGGCCAGTTTTTGGGTCTGGGCGAGGGTGAGGATTTCAAACAGTTCATCGAAGGTTCCGAATCCCCCGGGAAAAATCACCAGCGCCTTGG
The DNA here is from genome assembly GCA_003132825.1 of Acidobacteriaceae bacterium. Lineage (GTDB taxonomy): Bacteria > Acidobacteriota > Terriglobia > Terriglobales > Acidobacteriaceae > PALSA-270. Next base: position 15,679 of record PKYX01000532.1, on the reverse strand, counting down.
CCAGGTAGGCGAACCAGAACTTGCGCATGAAGAAGTAGTGGAATTCGAAATTCAACGCCGGCGTGATATAGGGATTCGGCATCTGCTCAAACGGCAGATTGATATTGAGGCCGATGGTCTTGCCGCCGGCCTCATGCGCGCCCAGGTTCGCGGCTTCCATGATGCCGGGGCCGCCTCCGGTGGTGACCACAAAGCGGCGGCGGCGCGCGGGGATCTGGCTGGACCAGCGGGTGAGCATGGCGGCCAGACGGCGGGCGTCCTCGTAGTAACGCGCCATGTCGACTGCCGCCAGAGCGCGCTTTCTTTCGGCTTCCCTCTTGTCGCCGGCGAGCTGCGGGCTTCGCTCCAGTTCGGCAAGCTTTTTCTGCGCCGTGGGCAGGTTGTGGAAACGGGCGGAACCGAAAAATACCACCGTGTCCTGAATCTGTTCCCGGCGAAAGCGCGACAACGGCTCCGCGTATTCGGACAGGATGCGCAGAATTCTGCCATCCGGGCTGCTCAGGAAAGGTTCATTCTTATAGGCCAGGGCTGCGGGTTTGAGGATGCGTTCGCTCATGATGGCGGGTTCTTTCTATCTATCGCTCCATAGAGGGCAGTCCGAAGACCATCCATCCAGCATACCCGGGCGCAGTACGGGAGGAAACAGCCATCCGAGAACCCGGAAGTTACTTCGCTACCGCCGACCCCTCATGGTAATGGGACGCTTCCCGGAATCCAATCCAGAGGTCGAGGATTCCCAAGCCGCTTGACAGGCCACGGACGAACGCATTCGCCAGAAAGCTGCGCAATGCAGGATAGCCCCAGAGCAGGTGATTGTCAGTCCATTGCAGGCTCCAAGGCAGGATGACCAGCAGTACGCCCATCACTCCACAGAGGATCACGAACACCAGAACAGCCAGACGGCGGAGCCAGAGCTCGGCGGGGTCCATGTCTTGACGGGGAAGTTCGAGAGTGGAGGCGGGACTGCCGGACCCACCCGCGGAAGGCTGTGCCGTACCCACCGAGGATGAGGGACCATGCTGCAAAGGTGTCTGGGGATCCAGGATCACACCCCGCTCCCCCGGACTCTTGGTCGGATGGGGCGGCAATTCTTTTCCGCGTACAGGTGAACTATGCGACCGGGGCCCATCTCAGCATTCTACGACTTTAGAGCCCGGATGCGCTCGGCTACGTCGCGATAGTCGATATTGTTGCCGTACACTTCGAGGAAATGCTTCATCGCCGCCGGCCGGTTCTGGGCGGCTTCATAGGACCCGGCAAGCTCGTAGTGCAGGGCGACCAGGGTCTCGCCATCGAGATTGGGCAGTTGCAGCGCCCGTTCGTACCACGGGATGGCGGCTTCCGGAACCCCTCGGTCCAGGAAGCATTGCGCCAACCAGGTGTAGGTCTGCATCAGTTGCGGGAAGGGATGGCCCCGATCGACGGCTTGGCATACTTTCTGGAACTCGCCGATGGCTTCATCGAGCAGGCCCATTTCACGGAAGGCAACTCCGAGGTTGTAGTGGGTTTCGGAATCTTCGCCTTCGGGGGTACCGCCGTTCTCGAGTTCTTGCTTCAGTTCGCCGAACATTCCGGCTACGTCGATGCCGACGGGGCTGGCTTCAGCAGGCGCCTTCGATGCGGGAGCGAGCGGCCGGGTCTGGGCGATGAAGGTTCGAGGCACGGTCGGAGAATCCCCGCCCGCTGCCGCCGCGGCCATCGCCGCCGGTGCGCTCGAGAACAACGCCGGCACGGTAGCACTGATCTGAGGTTCCGCCGGCTTGGCTTCCGGTTGAGGTGCGGCCGACATCTGGGGACGGAGTTCCACCTGCGCTCCCGCCGCATCGCCTAAGAAACCGCCGCCGAGAGAGCTCTCCAGGTCTGCGACCAGATCATTGAGGGTGCTAACGGGCTGCGGCTCGGTTGCCTCCACCGGCTGTGCCAGCGCTGCCACAGCGGGAAAAACCGGGGCAGGCGGCGCGGGTTCGGCCCCAGGAACTTGGCTGCCCCAGGGGGCAAACTGGGAAGCGGATTCGACCTCCGCCACCTTCGGTTCGGCTGCTATCGGTGTCTCGAAGCTGGCTTCCTCGGGAACCGCTGCCACTTCGATCGAAACTTCCTCGGCCGGCGAGGCGGATGATGGCAGCGCCGCCGCCGCGGCGACTTCCTCTTGGATCGCGGCCAGCATGGCGGCATCCGGCCGCAGCAGCTCGAGCTTCTCGAGCGCAGCGCGAGCCTGGTCGAGCATGGCATGCGCCGTATAGAAGCGAACTTCTTGAATCGTCTCGGCGATGCTCTCGGCGATAATCTGCTCGTCGTCGACGGTCTCGGACGGAGCCGGACTCGCGACCATCGCAGGTGCCTCAATCGCGATTGCTGCAATCGCGGGGGCCTCGATCGCGGGCTCGCTCCAGGCGGGAGTGGATGCCGCCTCGTCCGTGAGGGCCCCTTCCCATTCTTCGGAAAGATCGATTTCGCTCGATGGTGCAGACTTCGCCTGAACGACTTCAGGCTCGACGACCGCAGGAGCAGGCGAGGCCACAGCCGGGGCGTGCCAGAATAACCCTGCCGGCCGGGCAGCAGGCGCGGATGAGGGTGGGGCGGCAACCGGGGTTCGATCAGCCAGCGCAGGCGCCGGCGAGAATCGAATGGCGCTCTCCTCCGGCTCCCGGGGGAGCTCGGACGGTGCCGAGGCGGGCGCGATGACCTCGAGAGATTCGGGCGCGGTGGCGACCGCGCGTGCCTCGTACTTGCCCGCCAGTTCTCCGTAGCGTGTGGCCTCATCGGGGTGGCCGGCGTCGTGATAGAGGACTTCCAGATTGCGGCAGCAAACCGCTGCCTCGGCGAAGCGGCTGGCGCGGGTATGCAGGGCCGCGAGACGCTGGTTGAGGCGCAGGTCTCTCGGCGCGTTGGGCAGTGCGGCCAGCAAAGGCCCCATGGCCTTGGCCGGCATGTTGTAAGAAGTGAATAGCTCGGCGTCGGTCAGGGCCGCGCGAACCGCGAGCGCGATATCGTCCGGGTAACGCTGGTCAATGAAGGGAGCCGTGGCTTCGAGTTCGTCGACGAGCGTGGCGCCTTCTTCCACCGTGATCAGCGACGGGCTCGCCGGACTGCCTCCCAACCGTTCCACCACCTGCTGGTAGTTGCGCGCGTGCAGCTGGTTCTGCGGCTCCAGTTGGGTCAGTTTCAGGTAGTAGTCGCGCGCTTTCTCTAATTCTCCGGACTGCACATAGGCGTGGGCGAGGAGTTCGTAGACCTCGGTCAGGTGGGTACTCTCTCCCGCCTTGCTGAGCAGACCGAGCAGGGTCTCAAGGGCAGCGGCATTGTCGCGAACATGCCCAATGAGAGTGTGCAAGGTCTCGACCACTTTGGGCTGATTGGCGGCCAACAGGCGATCGGCGTAGGTCTGATACACCTGCAACGCGGCTTCAAAATGGCCGCTCGCAATGAGCCTGTCCGCCAAGCCAACGATGGCCCCAATGTCATTGTGAACCGAGAGTAACTTGTCCGCCAAGGTTCGAGCTTCAGCCAGCCGGCCGACCTGCACGTAGGCTTGTTGCAGCGTGCGCAATCCATCCGCATGAGTATCGAGGTCGGCGACTTTCTCGAGATATTGAATCGCTCCCGGGATATCGCCCGCATCGAAGGCCATCCGCCCGCGCAGCAGCAGAGCTTGGCTGTTGCCCGGCTCGAGGGTGAGCATGCGTTGCACGACTTCTTCGGCGGCGGCGGTCGCTCCTCGGGTCCGCAGGCTTTCGACGGCGGCGGTAAAGATCTGCCATGCCTCCGTTTTCTTTCCCAGCCGAATGTAGACTTCCGCCAGTTTCGTGCGCATGGCGACATTGTCCGGATCCATTTCGAGGATCTTCTGGAAAATGCGAGCCGCCTGTTCCATGTCGCCGGTGCGCAGGAATTCCTCCGCCACCTGCTTGTACTGGGCGCGGGCATCGTTGAACAGACCTTGCTGGGTATAGAGCTCGGCCAGCCGCAGCACGCTGTCCAGCGAGGACTTGAGCTTGCCCAGCTTCTTGTACATCGCGATGGCTTTAACGGTGAAGCCCTGAGCGGCGTAGGCGTCGCCCACGCTCTTGAAGCATTCAATGGCCCGCTCGCTCTCGCCCAGACGCGAGTAGAGGTCTCCCACCGTGTTCTGCACCGTGAGATCTTTGGGGTCGGCCTTGAGGATCTTTTCGTATTCCGTGATGGCGTTCTGCAGCTTCCCCTGCTGGACGAACTTCTCCGCGGAGTTGAGCACCTTCTGCTTGTTGAAGCCAAAACCAAACGCCATAAAATCCTTACTCCGGTTTCCTGAAGCAGGGTCAGCTCCCGCTCCGGAATTTTGCCGACCCTTTGACCACTCTATCGGCAATCCTGGCCATGCGCGGGAGGATGGTCCTTGGACAAGGCTCATTGTACGGCTCAGGAGCGCCAATCGTACGGTTACTAAGGGTTACCAACAGTGAGTGTACGAACGAGTGTCGGGGGAAACCAACTGGCTAATCGAGGCCCGGCAACGGCTCCAGCCAAAATCGCCTCAAGCGGCACCTATGGCCGCAGGCGCCCGGGCGGTAACTACCGGAAATCGCCCGCGTTGCGCGTATCGAAGACGGAGCCGTCGCTCGACAGACAATCATCCCGGGATCGACTATCCTCGTCGAGTATGGGAGTGCAGCGGGCGGTTACCCGTAGGAAGCCGGCCTCGAGTTCCGATCCCGAGCCGGCGCGGCCGCGAGCCTAACATGGCACGCCNNGAATACCTCGATGAGTTTCAAAAGCGCGGGAATGAACCCGCCTACGTGCAACCGAGCGGCTACCGCACCGTGCGCTGGTCGTACCGGCAAGTGGCGGAGACCGCGTTTCGCTTCGCGCGCGAGCTCGACGCGCACGCCATCGAAAAAGGCGACCGGGTTGTAATCTGGGGGCCGAATTCGGCGGAATGGGTGTCGGCATTTTTCGGTTGCGCCCTGTTGGGAGCGATCGTGGTTCCGATGGACGACGCCGCCACTTCGGACTTCGTTCTGCGGGTGTGCGGGCAAGTCAGTGCGAAGTTCATCCTGTGCTCACGGCCGCACGCCGCAATCGCTTTCGCTTTCCCGATCGTCATTCTGGAAGACCTGGCGAACACCCTGGCGCGTCATTCCAGCTCGCCGTATCCGGCAGCCGCAGTCGAAGCGCGCGATACCCTCCAGATCGTCTTTACCTCCGGCACGACGGCTGAGCCCAAAGGTGTGGTGATCACGCACGGCAATGTCCTGGCCAATATCGCGCCACTCGAAACAGAAATTCGCAAATACCTGAAATATGAACGCCTGGTGCATCCCATGCGTTTTCTGAATCTCCTGCCCCTGAGCCACGTTTTCGGGCAGTTCCTCGGAATCTTCCTGCCGCAGCTTCTGGGCGGGACGGTAATTTTCGAGGACACGTTGAAGCCGGCGGAGTTGATTCGCACCGTCCGCCGCGAGCGGGTCTCGGTGCTGGTTGCGGTGCCGCGCCTGCTGCAATCGCTGCGGGAAAAAATCGAGCGCGATCTCGAGGACCAAGGACGACTGCAGAAATTCGAACAAAGATTCAAGCAGGCCGAGGGCAAGCCCTTCCTGCTGCGCTGGTGGATTTTCCGGGGGGTGCGGCACCAGTTCGGGTGGAAGTTTTGGGCCTTTATTTCCGGCGGCGCCGCGCTCGATGGTGACACCGAAGAATTCTGGGGACGCCTGGGTTATGCCGTCATCCAGGGCTACGGGCTCACCGAGACCACTTCGATCGTCAGCGTGAACCATCCCTTCCGCTTGGGCAAAGGGTCGATCGGAAAAGTGCTGGCCGGCCGCGAGGTCGCCCTCGGTCCGGACGGGGAAATCATGGTGCGAGGCGGCGGGGTGGCGGCCGGATATTGGGGCGGGAAGGAACTCCAGCCGGCGGCGGACGGGACCGGCTGGTATGGCACCGGAGACATCGGGGAACTCGACGCGGACGGCAACCTGTATTTCAAAGGACGGAAGAAAGACGTGCTGGTCACGCCCGCCGGCATGAACGTCTATCCCGAAGATCTGGAAGCTGCTCTGCGCCGCCAACCCGAAGTGAAAGACTGCGTCGTGGTCGGGCTGCCNNAGCGCGCCAACCAATCGCTCGCCGAGTACCAGCGCATGCACGCCTGGTTCGTTTGGCCGGAGGAGGACTTTCCCCGCACCTCGACCCAGAAGCCCCGCATCCGTCAAATCCAGCAGATGGTCGTGGCCGGCCGCAGCGACCAGCCGTCGGGCGCAGCGCCCCCGGGCTCGCTCGCCGAATTGATGGCAAAGATTTCGCAGCGGATTCCCTCTCGCCTGGACCCCACGGCGAACCTCGAAGGCGACCTGAACCTCAGCTCACTCGACCGGGTGGAATTGCTCAGCGCCCTCGAAGACCGCTACCAGCTTGACCTCAGCGAGACCCGGTTCGCCAGCGTGAATACGGTGGGCGAGCTCGAGCAAATGCTGCGGGGCAAAACTCCGGCTCGGACGCCGTACCACTATCCGCGCTGGGCGCAGCGCTGGCCGGTGACCTGGATTCGCCTGGCCGCTCACGATCTGCTGCTGCTTCCCGCGGTGTACCTGCTGGGCTGGCCGCGGATTGAAGGCCGCGAGAATCTCGCTGGGGTCCAAGGCCCGGTGCTCGTGGTTTCGAATCATGTGAGCGATGTCNNCCACGGCGCCGCCGCCGCCGGCGAGGCGCTCGAGTCTTTGCGCACTCCGCCCCCGACGCGGAAATTTCTCGCCCGCGGCTACGACCGCCTGAAATGGGTGCTGGGCGTGGCTTTGCTCAATCTGTTCCCCTTGCCGCGCGAGGCCGGGTTCCGCCAGAGCTTTGCCTATGCCGGAGAATGCGTAGACCGCGGCTACAGCCTGCTGGTCTTCCCCGAGGGACGTCACACCGCGGACGGCAAGATCAGTCCCTTCCGCGCCGGGATCGGATTGCTGGCCAATAATCTGTCGTTGCCGGTCGTGCCTTTGCGCATCGACGGCTTGCATGAACTCAAGCAGGCGGGCAAGAAATTCGCTGGCCCCGGGCGGATTCGGGTCAAGGTGGGAGCACCGGTGCGATTTGCCCGGGATACGGACCCCGAACAGATTGCGCGGGAATTGCAGGGAAAAGTCGAGGCGTTGTAATAACGGCTAGCAGCGGCGAAGACCCGCATGGACGAAGACCCCGCATGGACATAGAGTCCGGGCGGGCGGAAATGCACAGCTGCAACAAGAAATCAACAGCCTGGAGGCACCGCGAGCGCGGATTTACAGAAAAAATACAGTGAAAACCGTATGGACTCGTTTCGGCAGTTCTTACGCAGGTCTTTCGCCCCGGGTCCTCACGGCACCGGCTAGGGATCCAGGCTTTTGGGCAATGCCCCAGCCTGCATCTCAGCCGCCTGGGCGGGTTGCGTCGCCTTGCGCCGCCGCAGATCACCCGGCAATGTGGAACGCGTGAACCAGAGTCCAGCGGCTACGGCCCCCGCCCAGGTGATCGCACTCAGGCCCAACGCTTTGATATCGCTCACCCGGCTGCCGTTCACCATCACAACGCGCACCATTTGGTAGCTCAGCAGTCCCGCAGCCGCCGCGGTAAGGGCGGCCTTCGCCACCTCGCCCCACTGCAACTGCATGAGGGAAACCAGTTTGCGGCGGTGCAATAGCAAGGCCATGGCCAGACAATTGGCCAGGATGCCCAGGTCCGAGGCCATCGCCAAACCGACGGTCGAGAAGTGGCGGAAAAGCGCCGCGTACATCGGAATCGAAGCAGCCGTAATGAGGGTGCTGGCGACCATCGGAGTGAGCGTGTCGCCGGCAGCATAGAAGCCGCGCGCGTAGAGGGCCTGGGCAGACCAGAACCCGAGCGAAAGTGAAAACCAGAAGAAGTAGAGGGCAATCTCCTGGGAATCGAAGAAGGTCAAGCGTCCGCGCCGATAGAGCAGGTCAATCAGCGGCAGGGCGGCGCTCACCATGAAACTGCTGAGCAGGAGCGAGGTGGCGGTGATGCGGTACACCGATCCGTTCACACTATCGGAAAATTCTTGCATGCGTTTCTCGCCGATGAGGCGAGCGAAAAACGGCAAGGACGCCTGCCCTGCGGCTTGTCCCAGCACCGAGATCGGCACGGCGAAAAGCCTTTTGGCGTAGTTGAGGCGAGTGATGTCGCCGACAGAGTGCTTGGCGAAGTAACGCAGAATCCAGTCATCCGCACTCACGAGCGATACGCCCAGCATGAGCGGAATGGAGAGCCGCACCCATTCGCGAAAGGCGGGATTGTGGATGTCGAACGAGACTCGGTATCGCGTGCCGACTCGGGCTGCTCCGATGGCATTGATCAGAAAAATTCCGACAAAGCTTCCAGCCACGGCTCCATACGCAAGGGAGGCAATGCCCAAGCGGTGCGAAAGCAATACTCCGCCGAGAATAATGGCGACGTTGTACACCAAAGGCCCAAACGCGGGCAGAAAAAACAGCCGGCGAGAATAGAGCACCGCCGAAACTACGCCGCCGATATAGAAAAACAGCTGCGCCGGCAGGAGAATTCGCGTCAGTCGGACACAGATCGCGAGCTTCTCGGCGTCAAACCCGTCCTTTCCCCCGAAATACCACCCGTCGAGCTGGGGCGCGAAGATCGCGGCCAGGGCAATGCCTGTAATCAGCACCGTGGTCATGACGGTGATGATTACGGAGAAAGTTTTCTGGGCCTCGTCTTCCTTCCCTTGGGCGAGGAAGCGCGTATAGATGGCGATGAAGGTGATCGAAACGGTGCCTCCGGCGACGATGTAGTTCAGCCAGTCGGGGATGGTGAAGCCTGCGTTATAGGCATCGGTCAGGGAGGTTGCGCCGAAGGCCCAGGCGATATAGGCCTCGCGCAGGAACCCGAAAACACGCGAGAGCATCACCGCCACCATCACCAGCAGAGTTGCCGAGAACGCGGTGTGCTGGTGGGAGGGGCGCAGCAGGCGGATGGCACGGGCCAGGATGCTCTTGCGACTCGCCTCCGTCGGATCCGCGGAATTCACCATCCAGGGGCGATTCTACCGCGAAAGCGGTTTCGGTTTGCGCGCGTCGGCCGAGCGGGGTGCCACGAAACCAAACAAAAAGCCTCCTGCCGAAGCGGGAGGCTCTCTGGGGGGAGGGCGCCGGGCGCGAGCCCGTCGTCCAAGCTTATTTCTGTACCGGCTGATCCTGATTGGCCGGAGCCGAGGTTGCCGGAGCTGTCGTGTCAGGAGCCGTCTGGGTTGCCGCCGGAGCGCTGGTGGTAGCAGCCAACTGCTCGAGATCGTTCTTCAGCAGGCTGATTTCGACTCGTCCACCGCTCGTGCGCTTGGCCTGGGTTCCATCTTCGGTAGCCACCGGAGCGTTGCCCATGCCGACGACGTAGATGCGGTAAACCGGGATCTCATGATTCAGCACCAGGTAACGAACCACCGAGTCCGCCATCTTCTGCGAGGTGGCGATGGCAGCCTGGCCGTGACCGGCAGAAAAGCCCTGCACTTCGACGATGTAGCCATGCTGATCCTTCAGCGGGGTCGCCATTTCGTCGAGCGCATCCTTGGCTTTCTTGCTCAGCATGCTCTGCCCGGGACGGAACCGAATCTCGGTCTGCGTGGCGGCTTTGTACTGATCGATATTCCCGACCACTGTTTCAACCGTGGACAGGCGAGTGTTGGCTGCGGTCGCAGTCTGCTGCGCCATTTGAGCCTTGCTGCCGGCGTCGAGCGCGTGCTGGTCGGCTTCGTTGGCCTTGGCGGAAGCCAGCTGGATCCCCTGCTGGGCGCGGGAGTCGACGTCCCTAATCATTTTGGTGTTGCTCGCCGTCAGTTCGTCGAGCTCATTGACCCGGTCCTGGATGGGCTGGGTTTGCCGCTGCACATACTTTTTGCGGGCAAAAGGATTCACCCGGCCCCAGAAACCTTCATGAGTCATCGGTTGCAGCGGCTCTTTGCCGGTAGCGCCTACGGTCTGCGAAGCGGGAGCGGTTTGGTCAGCCGAGGTCGCCGGCTGCGAGGTCGAACTGGTCTGCGCAAAGGCCGGGAGAGCAAGCATGAGCGCTAGCGGGAGGCTTACTAAGATTCGAGTCTTCATCTTCGACTTCTTTCCGAGTGGGGAGCGCTGGGGGCTCCACTCCAGCCCTGAAGGGCGTATTTTGAATTCCTGTTGCGTCTACAACCACAGCCGGCCGACGCGGACGCAACGCATGGCCAAGAACCCAAAAACATCGGCCCCGGAAACCTCAGGCCTATCCACCTATGTTACAGGTGGAATGCCAAACTCCGCAAAAGCTAAGTCGTTGTATTGCAATAACATTGTAGCGCTAAACTGGCTCCGGCAGAACAAGAAATCTCGCTCGCCGCGTAATTTTGGCGGAGCTGGTATAAAAACTGCGTGGGGCCAGGACCCGATGTCAGGGGGCGCGAAATATGCCCTCCCGCGGGCCGATTGGCGCGGGGGCGAGCTACCTGCAATATATTTCATACTGTTCGTAGATGAAATTATCGGTCATCCCGGCAATGTAGTCGCAGACCACTCTCGCCAGGGGTTCTGCCCGGGTGCTTTCCTGGTAGCTCAATGGCAAACGCTCGGGCTGCGCCATCCAGAACTCAAACAGCTCTCCAATCACACGCCCGGCGTCATCTTTTTCCGGGGCGAGGGCGGCGCTGAGGTAGAGATTCTGGTAAAGAAAATCCTTCGTCTCCCGGCGTTCCCGCTCGACCGCAGCACTTAACGAGACCAGGCGGCGAGAACAGGCGCGGATGTCGTCCAGAGTGCGAACGCCGGCGGCCTCGATCTGCTCCCCGGTGTTACGGATCAGATCGCCCACCAGTCGGTCGAGCACCCGCTTGAGGGTTTCGTTGAACTTCAATTTGTCGATGGCCTGGGGATAGGTCTCGTCCACTTCGCGATAAAAACGCTCAAACACCGGAACCGCTTGGCGGATTTCCTCGAGCCTGAGCAATCGGGATTCGTAGCCATCGTCCAGATCGGCGGTGTCATAACCGATTTCGTCGGCCAGATCGATCAGCTGCGCTTCGAGCGGCGGGCGTTGATCCAACAGGTATTCGGCCAGGCCGGGGAATTCCAGAGCGCTGTAGTCATGGGAATGCTTCACGATCCCTTCGCGCACTTCGAAGGTAAGATTCAGTCCACGGAAGGACGCATATCGCAGCTCGAAATGCTCCACGATGCGCAGGGCATGCAGGTTGTGATCGAAGGAAAAACCATGTTGACGCATGACGGCATCGAGCGCCTTTTCGCCGGCATGGCCGAAGGGGGGATGCCCGACGTCGTGCACTAAAGCGAGAGCTTCAACCAGATCCACGTTCAAGCCGAGCTGGGCGCCGATGGTGCGCGCGATCTGCGCCACTTCAATGGTATGGGTCAGACGGTTGCGGAAGTGGTCGGAATAGCGGCGGGTAAAGACCTGCGTCTTGTCCTCCAAGCGCCGGAAGGCGCGGGAATGGATGACGCGGTCGCGGTCACGCTGAAAATCATTGCGATAGGCATGTTGCGGCTCGGGAAAACGGCGTCCGCGCGATCGCTCGACCTGCACGGCGTAGTCGGCCAGCATCGGAGAAGTCTAGCACCGCTCGGACAGCGGTCTCGCTCCTGTGGGGCTGCGCTCTTGGCCCGGGGCTTGGCCCCGCGCTTTTGAGCCGGCGCAGCTGGCCAACGCCCGATAAGTTCCGCCCGATAAGTTCGAAGCGCCGGGGAAGCCAGGGGGCGAAGCGAATCCGGCCGGCGCAGCACTATCGGAGCTTCAGCCGCATCTCGTTTGTCGGTTCAAAGCCCAGGGATTGGTACAGTGGTCGCCCGAGCTCACTGGCGTGCAGGGAAACCGTCGCAAAGCCCTCCCTCCGGCACCACTCGACGCTGGCCTCGGTGAGGAGCCGGGCGATGCCCTGGCGGCGGTGCCCGGGATAAACATACAGGTTGAGGAGGTAGGCACGTCGGGACTGGACCTCCCAGGGACGCGGCGGCGAAGACTGGAGCAGGATTCCGACCCCACCCGCGACCTGCTTCGGAGCCGTCATGGCAAACCATCCGCGATAGCAATCTTGGGCTATGGTCTCCTGCCAATAGGGCCCAGAGGCGGAAGCCATTCGGTCTAGCGATCGAGCATCCCCGACCCCCATGTCTTCGAACATGGCGCGGCGATGGCGCACAATCTCCGCAATGTCGTCGACGGTGGTTTCGCGGACGAGAATTCGGTCCTGGCTTGACAGCGGTTTCGTGTCCATTCGAATGGCAGAAGGTTTATGAATCGCGACCGATGCCAGAAGACGGATGACGGATGAATGCCGAACGATAAGCGATCAATAATGGAATGTAGGCCGTCCCACGAGCCCCAGACCAGGGGTTGGAGCCGAGCGGTACGGTTATTGTTTGTTTCCCGATTCTTCTTTGGCCAGCTTGACTTTCGCGGATTCGAGCTTCTTCTGCACTTGGGCCACATCGTCCGAGTCCGTTTCCGCAGCGATGGTCTTGTTCCACTCTTCAAGCGCGCGCTCCCAGTGCGCCGCCGCCAGTTTCAGGCGTCCGGTTTTCTGGTAGAGATCGCCCAGGTGATCCTGCACCGTCGGATCGCTTCCCATATTGTGCTGGGAGGCCTTGATCAAGTTCTCTTCCGCCTGGTCATACTTGCCGAGCTTGAAGTAGGCCCAGCCGAGAGAGTCGAGGTAGGCGCCGTTGGCGGGTTCAAGCGCCACCGCCTTCTTGACGAAATCGAGCGCTTCGTCGAGCTTCTCGCCGCGGTCGGCGAGCATGTATCCCAGGTAATTGAGAGTGGCGGCGCTCTGCGGATTCACCGCCAGAATCTGGCGAAACGTTGCTTCGGCCTCATCGTATTTCTTTTGCCGTTCATAGCTCGAGCCCCGCAAATACTCGACGGTTTCCTTATCTTCGGGTTTGGTGGAGAGCTGTTCCGCCTTGCCCAGAGCCTCTTCCGCCTCGGGCCAGCGCTTCAGGCGGCTGTACATATTCGACAGCGCGATATAGACCTCACGGTCCTCGGGAGTGCCCTTGAGAAGAGCGTGCACTTGCCGCAGCCCCTCCTCCGGCTGACCCATATCGGCTAACTGCGCCGCGTAGACCATCTTCAGATCGCGGTCGTTGGGCAGTTTCTCGGTGGCTTCCTTGGCGGCGGCGGTGGCCTGCTGCCAATCCTTCGATTCGCGGTAGGTTTCAATAATCGCGTCGTAGGCGCNNATTGTCGTCGCCGAGCGTCAGCATCTTGCGGAACGTGTCGAGCGCAAGCTGATTGCTCCCGCTGTCCCGATAGACGGTGGCCAGCCGCTCCAGAAAAACGCCGCGGTTGTCTTTCTCCTCCTGGGTGTAGTTGCCATCCGCTTTTTCGGTTCTCTTCAGTAGATCCTTCAGCACCTGAATGGCCTCGTCGTACTGGCCCTGGGCGTGATATACGCTCGCGATGTAGTAGGACACCTTGTCCGAATACGGAACCAGAGATTCGGCTTTCTTCAGGTTTTCGAGCGCCAGATCGTACTGCCCGCTGCGCAGATAGATGTCGCCCATGCTGACGTAAGTTTCAGCATCTTCCGGGTTGGCATCGGCGATGATCTTGTACTGCTCGAGCGCGGCATCGGGCTGGCCATCGTTCATCAGGTTCTGCGCCAAGCCGCGGATGGCATCGAGATTGTCGCGATCCTGTTCAATCGCATGCCGGTAGGCATCGATCGCCTGCTTGTACTGTTTCTGCTGTTCGTAGGTGTAGCCGAGCGCCGAATACAGGCGAGCGGAGCGGGCAGAATCCGGAATCGAGCTCAGGACTTTGGTGGCGCGCGTGGTGTCGCCCTCATCGTTATAGAGGTAGGCCAGCATGGTCACGGCCTCCTCGGAATCGGGCTCCAGCTTGATCGCCGTCTTAAACTCGCTCTCGGCCTTGACGAGGTCGTGGTTCACTTTATACAGACGGCCGAGCAGAAGATGGTCATCCACACTGTCGGGCTCGATCCGCACTACCTGTTCGTACTGCTCGATGGCCAGCTTCAGCAGGTTGTCGGAACCGCTGCCCTCCTGCATGTCGCCGAGCGACTTCAGATAGATCCGCCCCAGCAGCTTGTGCGCTTCGAGATTATTGGGATCGCGCTTGAGGATGTCCTGCGCCTGCAGCACGGCGTCGCGTATGCGGCCGGTCTTGACGTACATCTCGGCCAGCGCCGAGGTAAGGTACTCAGACGTCGGATCGGCGTCGATCGCCAGCCGGTATTCATCGATGGCCTTAGTGGCCATGTCGCTGCGGCCGTACCCCAACTGCTCCTCGTACATGTGGGCCAGCGCATAGTGGTAGTAAGCCGCCGCGCGGTCGACTTTGTGGTTTGCCGGCGGGCTCACCGAACTCGGACTCGAGGTCTCCGGGGGTTGCTGCGCAAACAGGCCAACTGCCAAAAAAAGCACGAAAAAGGGCTGACAAATACTTTTCATTGCAAACCTTCGAATTCCCAAAGTCATAATCGATTTGGATGCCGGACCGCTGGGTGTGGGTGCTCAAAGTATTGTAAACCCTGTCAAGGAGTCGGGACCAAAAAGCCGGACAGGGATCGGGCTTGGCAATGAATCGGAGGTACAGGAACAAGTGGAACTTGGCCCGGGTAGTCGAATCCGAATGGCCAGCGCTCCGCCTAGTGGCGGAAATGTCTGACGCCAGTGAAGATCATCGCCAGACCGAGCCGGTCCGCCGCCTCGATGACTTCCTGGTCGCGGACCGAGCCCCCGGGCTGAATGATGGCGACCGCGCCCGCCTTGGCGATCTCCTCGACGCCGTCGGGGAAGGGGAAGAACGCATCCGAAGCGGCGACGGNNTGGCCCGCGCCAACGCCCACGGTCTGGCCGTCGCGAGCATAGAGAATCGCATTTGATTTCACATGTTTGCAGACTTTCCAGGCGAACAGCAACGCGCGGTGTTCTTCCGGGGTGGGCGGACGCCGGGTGACCACCCGCAAATCGTCAGGGGTGAGCGGTCGGCGGTCGGCGTCTTGGACAAGAATTCCCCCCGAGACATTTTTCAGCACCCATTTTTGCGGGCTCTCGGTGANNCGATCACTTCCACAAAAAGCTTGGCCATTTCCTCGGCGGTGGCCGCGTCCACGATCCGATTCACGCCAATCACGCCGCCAAAGGCCGAGACCGGATCCGAGGCCAGCGCTTTGCTGTAGGCCTCGACCAGAGTTCTGCCGGTGGCGGTGCCGCAGGGATTGGTGTGCTTGATGATGGCCGTGACCGGCTCGTCGAACTCCTGCGCCAAGTCCCAGGCGGCCTGCAGATCCACAATATTGTTGTAGGAGAGTTCCTTGCCTTGCAGCTGACGCCCGTTGGCTACGCCGGTCCCCGAGCCGTCGGAGTACATGGCCGCCTTCTGGTGCGGGTTCTCGCCGTAACGCAAGCTCCATGCTGCTTGTGGAAGGCCAGCCGCAGGGTGGGCGGAAAACCGGCTTCGGCATGCAACTCAAAGCGGCCATTGGCGCTGACTCGCTCGAGGGTCGAAGCGATGGCGGAGTCATAGGCAGCGGTGGTGGCGAATGCTTTCTGCGCCAGACGCCACTTGGTGGCGGGCGATAGCCGGCCGTCCGCCTGAACCATTTCCTCGGCGATGGCGGGGTAATCGGAAGGCGAAGTCACCACGGCAACATCCTGAAAATTCTTGGCGGCGGAACGGATCATCGAAGGGCCGCCGATATCGATATTCT
>PKYX01000218.1 GCA_003132825.1 Acidobacteriaceae bacterium | reverse complement strand
CTGCTTGCCGCCGATGTAAAGCTTCACCGTGCGGTCAATGGGCGGAGCGGACTCTGTTTGGCGATTGGGGCTTGGTCCTGGTTTGGGCGCCGGTGCTCGAAGTGCAGGGGCCTGTTGGAACCACGCCGGTTCAAGATATTCGCGGAGTCCTTCCTGTCCTCCCTCGCGTCCATAGCCGCTCTCCCGATACCCGCCGAAGCCGCAAGACGCGTCAAACAAGTTGGTGCAATTCACCCAGACAACGCCTGCCTTCAGCTGCGCCGCGACCTGCAGTGCAAGGTTAACGCTCTCGCTCCAGACACAGGCTGCGAGGCCATACGCGGTGTTGTTGGCTAACTCCACGGCTTCTGGCGGAGTGCGAAAGGTCATCGCGGCCAGAACGGGGCCGAAAATTTCTTCCTGCGCCACGACCGACGTTGGATGCACATTGCTCAGCAAGGTGGGCGGATAATAGAAACCGCGCGATGGGAAATCGATTTTCGGCTGCCAGCAGGTCGCGCCCTCCGCGATGCCTTGATCCACCAGCCGCTTGATTCGGTCCAGTTGCACCGAAGCGACGATGGCTCCGATGTCGATGGCCTTGTCCAACGGGGGGCCAGCGCGCAGCGTGCTCATACGCTCGCGTATTCTTGCGGTCAGCGTTTCTGCGATGCTTTCCTGCATCAGCAAGCGCGATCCCGCGCAACATACCTGCCCTTGGTTGAGCCAGATTCCATCCACCAGCCCTTCTACTGCGCTGTCCAGGTCGGCGTCTTCGAAGACAATGAACGGAGACTTGCCGCCGAGCTCGAGCGATAGCCGTTTGTGGCCTTGGGCTGTGGTTCTACGAATCGAGCGTCCCACTTCGGTCGAACCCGTAAACGCGATTTTAGCGACGCCGGCATGCTGCACCAGCAATTCGCCGGTGGAACCATCGCCGGTCACGATGTTCACTACGCCGGGAGGCAATCCGGCTTCTTGGCAGATTTCAGCGAAGGCGAGCGCAGTCAGCGGCGTGAACTCCGCTGGCTTGAGCACCACGGTGTTTCCCGTGGCCAGGGCGGGAGCGATTTTCCAGGCCAGCATAAGCAGGGGGAAATTCCACGGAATAATCTGCCCCACGACGCCGCAGGCCGCATAGCCGGGAAATTCCTGGTGGAGGAGCTGTGCCCAACCCGCGTGATAGTAGAAATGCCGTGCCACCAGGGGAATATCAATATCCCGGCTCTCGCGGATCGGCTTGCCGTTGTCGATCGTCTCGAGTACCGCCAGGCGGCGGGAATGTTTCTGTACCAGCCTTGCCAGAGAATAGAGGTAGCGCGCCCGGGCATGAGGTGTATGCGCCTGCCATTTTGGAAACGCGGCGCCTGCGGCTTCCACCGCAGCGTCCACGTCTGCCGCAGAGCCTTGCGCTACGGCAGCGAGCGTTTCTCCATTGGAGGGATCCGTCGTATCGAAATATTGGCCCAGGGCAGGCGGTTGCCAAGTTCCCTGAATGAAATGCCCGAAACGCCGCCCGTGACGTTCCAGCCACAGAAGCGCCTCTTTGGGATCTTCTGGGGCCGGCCCATACTCCATGGCCATCAACTTATCGGCAATGCCCATACAAGTATCCTTGATTTAGGATGATGATCCCAAACGGCGAGCAGATTAAGGCAGCGGTTGACGATAATCCGCCGCATATCGACCTGTAGCGTAGTGCTCAAGCTGGCGCTCAATATCAGTCAACATACCGCTCGCTCCAAAACGGAAAAGCTCCGCGCTCAGCCACGACGGACCGAGTTCGTCTTTCATCAGTGCCAGCCAGTCCATCGACTGCCTCGCGGTCCGCAGGCCCCCGGCTGCTTTGAATCCGACAGCCATGCCGGTGGCGTGGCCATATTCGCGGATAGCGCGGGCCATTACCAAGCCGACGGGAAGGGTTGCGTTGGTAGGCTCTTTGCCGGTTGAAGTCTTGATGAAGTCAGCACCAGCCATCATAGCCACAAAGCTGGCCCGGCCGACGTTCCGCAAGGTACGCAAATCCCCGGTGCCGAGAATCACCTTCATGTGCGCGCGCCCGCAGGCGTCCTTGAACAGGCGGATCTCGTCGTATAGCTCCCTCCATTTGCCGGCAAAGACGTGAGCCCGAGTGATGACCACGTCAATCTCATCAGCGCCAGTTTCGACCGAGCCTCGGATCTCGGCTATACGCTCTCGCAAAGGCGAAAGTCCGGCGGGGAAACCCGTTGAAACCGCAGCTACGCGGATGCCGCTGCCGTCGAGCCCACGCAACGCCGTCTCGACAAAGCTATGATAGACGCAGATCGCGGCCACGTTGAGGCCAAGTCCTTCGATCCCCAGACGCTTCACCACTTCCGATTTGACGGGTTGCCGGGCCTTGGAACAAAGGCGGCGAACGCGTTCCTCGGTATCATCGCCTGCAAGCGTGGTGAGGTCCATGCAGGAGATGGCCCGCAGAAGCCACGCCGCTTGCCATTCCTTTTTGGCGGTGCGTCGTGCGACATGGGACTGCGCCCTGCGTTCGACCGCGCTGGTATTGATGCGAACAGCCCTAACCCAATCAAGACTCAGAGGGATGCCACGATTCGGCCGCAGAGCCTGCCCGTATAGATAGGCGACCGCCGGAGCAGGAACCGATCCCTGATTTTCCATCGGGGGGGAGCTCAGCCCGCGCGCAATTCCTTGGACACCGCTATTTTCGAGAGGCATCGAGTCTTCTTTGGCGGCCCGAAGGATATCCCGCTCGCCCGTATTGTACGGCAGATTGGGAAAAACGGAGATCTGGGAGATTCGGGCTTCTCCAATCATCCTTTCCCGTTGCACGGGGCGAATGTCGGAAAATAGGATTCCCCATTCGTCCCCCAGGGCGAGGGAATCAGGACTAAGAAGTTTGCGGCGTCATGACATACGTCCTGAGACGTCAAAGGGCAGATCGGCATGTCGCGTGAGCGGTTCGAGATGAGTCAAAGACTTGCGAACAGGGATTCGAGTTTCCCTTCATCCAGCTTGCCGTCGGTGCGGACACCAGTACAAAGATCGATACCGAAAGGCCCCACTTCCTCAATCGCCCGGCGGACGTTGTGCGGCCCAATGCCGCCCGCAAGAAATATGGGTACCGGAGTTTGCTCGCGAATCGCCCGGCTCAATACCCAATTATGCACTCTGCCGGTTCCTCCGAGTTCCTTCACGGGGAGGTTCGGATTGCCCGAGTCGAGCACAATCGCGTCCACCTCAGAGGCTACGGTCAGTGCTTCTTCGACTGATTCTGGCCCGGTGACGTGCACCACCTGCACGATCCCAATTCCGGGCAAAGACCACCTCAACTCGCGGTGGCATCCTGCGGGCAGCCGATCCACGATCTGCAGTGTATTCGTGCGGCAGCGGCGCTGCTGGGCAACGATCGATGCGGCATCCTGTTTGCTGGTGAGAAGAAACGACGCGACTCCGGGAGGAACCCGGTTAGCAATTTCGAGGATTGTGTCTTCGGAGATCACGCCAGGCCCGCTTGGCATGTCAGATACCAAGCCCAGCGCGGATGCCCCAGAACGGATCGCCAGTACCGCTTCCTGTGGCGAGCGGATACAGCAGATCTTCACGCGCACCCGAGGAGCATCCATCGCCCTCATTATCAGAGTTCCTTTGCCATTCAACAAGGCGAGACCTGATCGCAAATCATGACGGCGAGCGCCGGGAAGTTCGCGGTGCTCGCGCCTTGAGGTCCTTTGGTCCTGCTTGTCACGGGACCCGGCACTGCGTATCATGCAACGATTATGACAAGTGAGAACGCGGTGCGAAAAACCAGCCTTCGCGAGAAGGCGCAGCTGATGTCGGCGTCCGAAATGGATCGTACCATGGTCCGGCTAGCCCATGAGATCGTGGAAAAGAACGGTGGAGTTGATGCCTTTGCGCTAGTCGGTATCCGGCGTCGCGGTGTGCCGCTGGCGGAGCGGTTGGGAAAGCTGATCGGTCGTATTGAAGGTGTGACCATTCCGGTCGGAACCCTGGACATCACGTTCTATCGTGATGACCTCTCCACACTTGGGCCGAAGCCCGTGGTACAGGCCTCGAGGATGGGGTTTTCCATCCAAGACCAAAGTATCGTGCTGGTGGACGACGTCCTTTTTACCGGCCGTACCATTCGCGCAGCCCTGGACGCGCTGTTTTCGCACGGACGACCTCGCCGGGTGCAGCTGTGCGTACTGATCGACCGCGGCCACCGCGAGTTGCCAATTGAGGCGGCGTTCGTTGGCCGCAATGTGCAAACGACGATGAACGAAGTGATCGAAGTCAAGTTGACCGAGATTGATGGGACGGAAAAAGTTCTTCTTATGGAGAAGTAGGGTCCGGTGGCCAGGGCAATGAAAACGATTCCCGGCAAACAGCGTACGCTTCTGCTTCGAGCGGCGCGGAAGGTCATGAAGCACGCCCATGCACCCTATTCCCACTTTCGGGTGGGTGCGGCGCTGATTACCGCCAAGGGCGAGGTCTTCGCTGGCTGTAATGTGGAGAACGCCTCCTACGGGATGACGAACTGCGCTGAGCGCACGGCAATCTTCACCGCAGTTGCTCAATCCGGACCGCGACTGGACATTCGCGCCGTAGCAGTTGTCAATGATCAGGACGTGCCGTGCTCTCCCTGCGGAGCTTGCCGGCAGGTGATTTATGAATTCGGGCCAGAGGCGATGGTGTACTTTCAAGGCTCGAAAGGCTGGAAAGAAAGCCATATCACCGAACTTTTGCCGGAAGGGTTTCGCCTCAAGTGAACCAGACTCGGGGAAGCCCTGCTCCGTTGCCCATTCGCACGATCGACGTGATTCGCAGGAAGCGCGATGGAGAAGAGTTGTCGCGCGCTGAGATTGAATATCTGGTTCGGGCTTATACCATTGGCGAGATTCCCGACTACCAAGTGTCCGCCTGGCTCATGGCTGTGATCCTGCGCGGGCTTTCTCGCGCCGAGACGTCCGCGCTGACCGACGCCATGCTGCGTTCGGGCGATGTTCTGGACCTTACGGAATTCTCCGCCAAGAAAGTAGACAAGCATTCCACCGGCGGCGTGGGGGACAAGACGTCGCTGGTGCTGGCGCCTCTGGCGGCGGCCGGTGGTTTGGTGGTCCCGATGATCAGCGGACGCGGATTAGGGCACACCGGCGGCACGCTGGACAAACTTGAGTCGATTCCGGGATTCAACGTGAATCTGTCAGTCCCCGAGTTCCGGCGTGTGCTGGCCGCCTGTGGCTGCGCCATGATCGGACAGACTGCCGAGATCGCTCCCGCTGACCGAAAACTCTACGCGCTGCGCGATGTCACCGCCACGGTGGAGAGCCCCTATTTGATCTGCGCTTCCATCATGAGCAAGAAATTGGCGGAAGGAATCGATGCTCTGGTGCTGGACGTCAAGACCGGCTCCGGCGCCTTCATGAAGGAAGAAAAGGACGCCGTGTTTTTGGCGGAACTGATGGTGGAAACCGGCGAGCGAATGGGGAAAGCAATCGTCGCGCTGATCACCGACATGGATCAGCCGCTAGGATCACAGGTGGGAAACTCGCTCGAAGTGATCGAGGCGATCGATGTTTTGCGCGGGGCAGGACCTGAGGAGCTTCGAGAGTTATGCCTGGAACTGGCGGGCTGGATGTTTGTCCTGGGAGGTGTGGTCGATTCAGTGGCGGATGGTAAGACAAGGGCGGCCGAACTGATTCAATCGGGACAGGCGCTTGAGAAGTTGCGGCGGATGGTCAAACTCCAAGGTGGAGATGAAGGTGTAATCGACAACCCCGAACGGTTGCCGCGATCGAGATACACGCTCACCGTCAACAGTCCGGCCAGCGGGTGGATCGCCTCGATCAATTGCGAGGCGGTGGGCACGGCCTGTGTGGTTCTAGGCGGCGGACGCGAAAAAAAAGAAGACGGCATCGATCCGGCGGTCGGAATCGTTTTGCATCGCAAGGCCGGCGACGCGATTCGCGCCGGGGAAACGCTTTGCACGGTCCATTACAACTCCGAAGCTCGCGCTAGGCGAGCTCAGGAAATGCTTCTGAACAGCTATCACGTCGCGGACGAGGCCGCCCCGGTGCGGAAGAAGATGCTCGTACATCGTGTGATTCGAGGATCGGGAGGAAAATAAGAATGGGCCGCTTCACCGGTGTTCTCGGTTTGCTGACCATGTTGGGTTTGGCGTTTGCCTTTTCTACCAACCGGCGCGCCATCCGCCTGAAGACGGTTGCCTGGGGATTAGGACTGCAACTCGCCCTTGGACTGTTCGTCCTCCGCGTCAAGTCTGGGGAGTGGCTGTTTCAGATGGCGGGCAACGGCGCCAAGAAACTGCTCGATTTTTCCTATGCCGGCTCGGTTTTCGTCTTCGGCGAACTGGGGAAACAGCAGTCCTCGTTGGGGCTGATTTTCGCCTTCCAGGTGCTGCCGACGATCATCTTCATCGCGGCGTTTTTTGCGGTCCTTTACCACCTGGGCGTTATGCAAGTTGTCATTCGCGCTGGGGCCTGGGTGATGACGCGCGTTATGGGAGCAAGCGGCGCCGAATCACTCAACATCGCGGCCAGTATCTTCATGGGTCAGACCGAGGCTCCTCTCACCATCCGCCCGTTTCTTCCGGAGCTTACCCAATCCGAACTGATGTGCGTGATGACGAGCGGTATGGCGCATATTTCCGGAGGCATGATGGCGGCCTATATACGGGTGGGCGGCGCGGACGCCAAAAGTCTGCTGACGGCAGTGATCATGACTGCGCCGGGGACTCTGCTGATGGCTAAGATGTTGGTCCCCGAGACTGGAACGCCGCTCACGGCTGGCCGGGTGGAGATGCCGGCCACCGAGAAGGAAGGCAATATCCTGGGCGCCATTGCCCGCGGCACCGTCGATGGTCTCCATCTGGCCCTCAACGTCGGCGCGATGCTGATTACCTTTCTCGCCTTGCTGGCGCTGCTCAATGCCATGATGGGGTGGACGCATATTCACATTGCCTGGTTTCCCAGTAGCCTGCAGCAAGTTCTGGGCTGGGTTTTCGCCCCCGTGGCTTGGCTGATCGGGATCCCATGGCGTGACGCCGGAACGATTGGCAATCTGCTGGGCACCCGCATGGCGCTCAACGAATTTGTCGCATTCGCGCAGCTCGGAACCGTGAAGGGTAGCCTCGATCCACGGACCTTCACGATTGCGACCTTTGCTCTCTGCGGATTCGCGAATTTCAGCTCGATTGGAATTCAGATCGGCGGCATTGGCGCTCTGGCGCCCAATCAAAGGGGAGAGTTGGCCCGCCTGGGTTTGCGTGCGATGCTGGCGGGCACCATGGCAAATCTGATGTCCGCTTCTATTGCGGGGATTATCCTTTGGGGAAGTTAGCGACAGCCGGACCGATTCTCTCTGGCCCTAGTCCCAGCCCGCGTGATTGTTGCCTGCTGGGGTCTGCGACGATTTTCCTCTGCTATCACCGCAGGCTGAATCTAGATTCTCGCGGTGCTGGCAGGGCAGCAAACAGGTAAAATGCCGCATCGACCTTTGCCAAGGAGGCGCGGTGCGCCGATCCAACCATCCACAGTTGTTTGNNCTCCAGAGCAAAGAGCCAGCTATTATTTCGGGACTGTGAGACCTCAACCATCTCTCTTGTTAGTTTTTCTGCGTGATATGCCGAAAGGCGGCGATCTGCACAATCATTTGGGCGGATCCGTCTACGCTGAAAACCTAATCGATTTCGCTGCCCACGACGGCCTCTGCGTCGATCGCGCTTCCTCGTCCTTGGGCGCTGCTCCGTGCGACGCATCCTGCGACAGATCTGCAAGCAGGCCTGCGGTTCGTTGCAGCTATGGTGACCAGTCGCTCTACAATGCTCTCATCGACGCTTGGTCCATGCGCAATTGGGAACGGGGCCATGAGTCCGGCCATGACCACTTCTTTTTCACCTTCGATAAATTTCTTCCTGCCACAGTGAACCACGTCGGAGACGCTACCGCCGAGGCAGTGCAGCGGGCTGCAGAGGACCATCTGCAATATGTTGAGCTCATGCAGACCGCGGACGGCATGCAGTCGGCAGAACTAGGCGCGAAGCTGGGTTGGACGCAAGACTTCGCGGCAGCGCGCGAGAAGCTTCTGTCTGGCGGCCTCGCAGATGTAATCGCTTCCACCCGGAAGCAATTTGACGGCAATGAGGCTAAGGTGCACAGCTTGCTTCAGTGCGGCACCGGCGCGGCTGCCCCGGGATGTGGAGTGACAGTTCGCTATCTCTATCAAGTCCTGCGCGGCCTGCCGCCGGAGTCGGTGTTCGCGCAAATGGTCACCGGCTTTGAGTTGGCTTCGACCGATTCCCGTTTCGTTGGATTGAACCTGGTAATGCCGGAAGACTCCTATGTGCCTATGCGTGATTTTGATCTGCACATGCGCATGCTCGACTATCTGCATGGCGTCTATCCCAAAGTGCACATCAGCCTGCACGCCGGAGAGCTGGCCATGGGGTTGGTGCCCCCCGAAGGCCTCCGTTTCCACATTCGTGAATCGATCGAGCGCGGCCACGCGGAACGAATCGGACATGGCGTGTCAGTGATGAACGAGCGCGAGCCTCTGCGACTCCTTCGCGAGATGGCGCAGCGCAACATCTTGGTGGAAATCTGCCTGACGTCGAACGATGTAATTCTGGGCGTGAGGGGCGAAGCCGACCCGCTCCCGGTCTACCGGCGCTACGGTGTTCCCGTAGCCCTGGCGACCGACGATGAAGGCGTATCGCGCTCCGATCTGACGCAGGAATACCTGCGGGCCGTGGAAACCTATAATCTGTCGTATGTTGACCTGAAAGAAATGGCACGACAAAGTCTTGAACATAGCTTCTTGCCCGGCTCGAGCCTCTGGCAGGATAAGCGCCAGTCTCGCGCCGTCGGCGCCTGTGAAGCTGATCGAACCCACGCTCGCAATCCGTCACCAGCCTGTCAGAACTTTCTGAACGCCAATGAGCGCGCTCGCATCCAATGGAAGCTGGAAGAAGAGCTCTCCGAATTCGAGGCGAAGTTTAGCGTCACTGCCATATCGGCCAAATAGACGTTAAGAGCTGCCATGACCGACGCCTTTGTCCACGCTCAATCCGCCGCTGCCTTCCTACTGGCGCAAACCCCGCTCCGGCCGCGCATTGGAGTTGTCCTCGGGTCCGGTCTCGGCGCTTTCGCCGACGATCTGTTAGACGCCGCGCGCATCCCATACGCGAACATTCCATTCTTTCCTCGCTCCACCGCCATCGGACATGCGGGACAAATGGTGATCGGTACAACGACCGGTGTTCCGATCGCGGCTATGCAGGGACGAGTGCATCTCTACGAAGGGTATTCCGCCCAGGAGGTGGCGTTCCCCGTTCGCGTTTTCGCGGGCCTAGGGATTCGCGCCGTAATCCTCACCAACGCCGCGGGGGGCATTTGCCTCGAATATAAGCAGGGGGCGCTGGTGGTGATTAGCGACCACATCAATCTGCAAGGGACCAATCCGCTGGTTGGGCCCAACGAAGAGCGTTTCGGGTCTCGATTTCCTGACATGACGCAAGCCTACTCGAGGACTTATCGCGATATGGCTCTGCAGTCGGCCCGCAAGCTGGGCAAGACTCTCCATCAGGGGGTATACGCGGGTGTGCTCGGTCCGAGCTATGAAACGCCGGCGGAAATTCGCTATTTGCGAACAATCGGAGCCGATCTGGTCGGTATGTCGACGATTCCCGAGGTAGTGGCCGCGCGCCACATGGGATTGAACGTCTTGGCCATTTCCTGTGTAACCAACATGGCAGCGGGGATTCTGGACCAGCCGCTCAATCACCGGGAGGTGTTGGAGACGGCGGAGCGCGTGAAAGGGGACTTCATTGCCCTATTGCAGGCGGTGATCGCGGAAATCGCGGCAGCGCTGGGTGAATAGCGATGCTTGAACCTGCCGCCAGAGCGTCTATTTCTTTCGCCTCGCAATCGACAACTTCACCGGCGGTTCAATCCCATAGGTGGTTGCAAAACTGCCTTGATTGACNNACGAATGGAATATCCAGCTCACGACCGCCTATCATGACGGAAACGATTTCCCCGTGGGCATACCCAAGTTTGAGGAAATCCTCTCCACTGACATTGGTGACCAGATTTCCGAATGGTCCATCGGTGGCGATCACCTCACCGCTCAGCCCGCTCTCGTCCAGTTTGGCGGAAGCCAAATCCAACCGAACCAGTTTGCTGATGTCCATCTCGGGCCCAGCCTGCGTCCAATCTTCGCCGCGTGCCAAGTGCGCTCCCGCGGGAGAGAAAATATCCCGGCCATGAAATGTAGACGACAGAGCCGCGCCGATCATCCAATGGGCATTCGTGATCTCTCTCGCGCCTTCGATGCCATCCCGATCCTGCACCAGCGTCATCAAGCCGTTATCCGGAAGAACGAAGTATTGTCCGCGCTTCGATTTTACGATGGTGGCCTTGCGAGTGCTGCCCACCGTCGGGTCGATGACCACCACAAACACCGTGCCGGCGGGATAGTATGGTGTCGCGCCATAAAGGAAGCGTGCGCCATCCAGGATGGAGAATGGGGTCACCTGGTGCGTCAGGTCGACAATCCGCAACTGGGGAGCGATCGAATACATCACGCCCTTGCATATGTTCACGGAATCATCCACCATACCAAAGTCGGTCATGAATACTACCGTGGGCGGATATTTCGGTTCTGCCGTTTGTGCCACCAAGTAGTGGGTCAGCAGGACGCCAGCGAACGACAATACGATCAAGATCCTGGCGAGTCTGGGAGGAATGGCGTTTTGAGACATAGGGTGTTCCGAAGCCGTTCTTGGCTATTTTAACGTTTGTTTCAAGAATCGAGGGGCAACATCTTCTCGGTTGGTTCGCCAGCATGCTGACGCAACGCAGGCCTGCGATTTTCTCGTGGCTGGAACAGCCATGTGGGAGTGTTCTAGGGATTCATAGTCGACTCAAGTGGGGGCCGCGGAGCTTGGCCGACAATCTCACTGTGCGCCCGACTGCGGGCTGGACTCGACGGCAGTTGAAGATGCCGTTCCCAGCGCCTCCAATGGGTAGTGGGACCGGGCCTGCCAGTGATGACCGAAAGCCTAGCGGTAGCTCACGGCCAAGAGCTGTTTGGCGCGAGCTGTCCCGCGGTTCTCGAGTCCGTGCCCGAGCGGTCCTCGGTGGTCTGTATCCCGAGTATGAGTAGGGGAGGATTGCATTAGAAGAGGAACGAAATTGAGGAGCCAGCGAAGTTTGATCCGGCCGCCCTTGGAATGGACCATGGCCGGAGCTCCAGTGCCCCATCCGGCGATTCCTGTCTTGGCGGAGCGTGGCGGAACCCAACTTAAGACCCCGCGTCCGATCTTCCTGGTTGATACGCGTGAGCAAAACCCGTTTGATTTCACCCGTTTTGAAGGGTGGTTCGCTGGCATTGAAAAGAGACCGCTCAAGCTGGGGGACTACTCGGTGGCAGGACTCGAGGACATCTGCGTAGTGGAACGGAAGGACCTTCCCGACTTGATTCACTCGTTGACTGCCCAGCGCTCCATCTTC
>PKYX01000343.1:8113-17210 GCA_003132825.1 Acidobacteriaceae bacterium | reverse complement strand
CGAAGCCCGAAATTCGAGCCTGATTTTGGCTCACAACTCACCCATTTCTAATCGAGAACTCTTGGTATTAGAAATTCCGCAACGTGCTGAAAACAAACACCGAGGCCCCGTTCTAATCGAGAACTTTGAACCAAACCGCGCTCGTGTTTTTGCGCGTCGTCATGCGCAGCAAATCGCTTCCATGACTGATGCCCGACGTCCATTCGCCCCATTTCTATCCGGCCTGCCCGCCGTCTTCTCGCAGGGCTTGCCCAGAGCGTTTTTCGCGAAGGGTTCGGTCTGGGCGAACACATTTCTACCCGGTTCTGCACTACGAGTAGAAATCGACGTAACTTACTCAAAACAAAGGGCCGGCGAATTTCTACCCGGTTCTAGAATTGCACGTTGTCCTTCCCGGACGNNGCGGAGCACGTGTCTCAACGCCCTCTCACCGCATCTAACTAACTGTAGATTGAATAGGTTGCAACTTTTTCCCCTGGCCGGTGTTTGTAGTAAGTGGCATATGCAGGAGATCCCTGTCCGTGCCGATAACGTCGGTGTCACGTGTTCGGAGGCTTCATTTGTCGTTGAATAAACGCGCGCTGGCCATCTTCGCCTTTGGTGCCGTACTGGTGTGCGCGCTCGCGTCCTCCGCCTTCGCCGACGCGGGAATAATCCTGAACGAGTCTCTCGACACCAGCGTGGCCCGCATCACCGGCTCCGGACACACCGCCGTCTACCTTTCCAATGTCTGCCCTGCCTCCCCGGTCAAGCTACGCTTGTGCCGGCCCGGGGAATCAGGTTCGGTGATCAGCAATTACATCAACCTGGGAGAAGATCAGCCCTTCGAATGGAATGTCGTGCCCTTCCACATCTATCTCTATGGAGTGGAGAACCCGGACGACCGTCCAGTCGTCGGATCCGCGCATATCAAGGACGTGCTCGAGGAACGCTACCGGGAAAATTATCTGACGACCTACTGCACCACGGAATCCTGCCGCACCAGCAACAAGGCGGAATGGCGGGAAATGGTGGGGGCCAGCTTGTCGCGCAGCATGTATATCTTCGTGGTCCGGACCACGGTCGAACAGGACCGCCAGCTGATCGAAGAATTCAACGCGCTGCCCAATCGAAATCATTTCAACGGCATGACCCGCAATTGCGCTGATTTCACCAAACGCGTGATCAACAGCTATTTCCCGCATGCCACGCACGCCGACTACATCAACGATTTCGGCATGACCAGTCCGAAGGCCATCGCACGTTCCTTCACGGGTTACGCTCTCCGCCATCCCGATACCAGGTTCCGGGTTCTGCACATCGCCCAGGTGCCCGGCACCATTAAACGAAGCACCGAATGCCGCACGGGAACCGAGCAGTTGTATCGCTCGAAAAAGCTGCTGCTTCCTATGCTCATTTTCGCCTATCACGAATTGCCCGTGGTCACTGCCTCCTACCTGCTCACCGGACGCTTCAATCCGCAGCGGACAGCGGAACGATATCCCACGGTCGAGGCGACCGAGGACGAACACCGGCTGCGCGAAGCCAAGGCCGCCCAGAACGCGGCGCAAGTGGAGCAGCTCAAGGGGGAGCAGAGCCGGGAGTGGGCAGAAAACGCGGGCACCGCCGGGGAGTGGGAGAACTACCGTCGGGAGTTCGCTGCGATCGCCGACCAGGCGGAGGATGATGGCGTTCTCCCGGGCCGCCACTGGGTGGAAATCTTCAAGCGCCTGGATAGCGGAGAGACAGTGTCGGCTGATTCGAACGGAGCCTTGTGGGCGGAACTTCCGGGGCCCGAGGGCAGGGCGCGCGTCGGCCTGAGCGCCAGCGATATTTTGGCCCCGACTTCCGATCCCCGGCTGGCTTACGAACTCATGCTGGCCCGCAACGACCGCATTCTGAAGAGTCCGAAGCATAGCCGCGAAACCATGACCGAGTTCAAGCAGGACTGGGCCCGGCTGCAATACGCGCGCGCCCAGCAAGGAGCGGACTCGGTCGCTGCCGGCGGCGACCCGGAGACGCGAGGCTCCCTCAATCGCGCCAGGGTCGGGCTACGGCACTGATCCCGAGCCCCTTTTCCAGGCGCAATTTCGGCTCGTGACCCGGTTTTTTCTGCTATCATTCTGCCTCTGTGACGCGTTCTGCCGGTATTTTCGTTCGCTTGCTCTGCCTTTTGCTGTGCTTCCATTTTGTTTACGGCCAGGCCCACCCGGCGGCAGCTACGCTCCCCATGCCGCCATTCATCGTGATCGGCTTTGTCGGGGGGTTCGTCCGGCAGGACGATCTGGTGCATAGCACCGTCCAACTGGCGGAGCGTCTGCGCAAAGATTATCCGTCGGGCGTGTCGGTGGCCACGTTCCAGAACCGCCAAGGCGACAAAGCCCGCGAGCATGTGCTGCGCCTCCTCGATATCGATCAGGACGGCACGCTCTCCGCGGGCGAAAAGCAAAACGCCCGCATCATCATTTACGGTCACAGTTGGGGCGCCTCGCAGACCGTGACCTTGGCCCGGCAACTGGAAAAAGAAGGCATTCATGTGCTGCTCACCATCCAGGTGGATAGCGTCTCGAAGGCCGGCGAGCAAGACTCCCTGATCCCCTCCAATGTTTCCCAGGCAGCCAACTTCTACCAGACCGCCGGCATCATCCACGGCCAGTCAGAAATTCGAGCCGCCGATCCCGCGCGAACCGAGATTCTGGGGAACTTCCGCTTCGACTACAGCAATCATCCCGTGCGCTGTGACGAATATCCCTGGTTGAGCCGCGTTCTCATGAAGTCGCACATTGAAATTGAGTGCGATCCGAAGGTGTGGAATCAGGTGGAATCCCTCATCCGCGCGAAACTGCCTGCCCCAACCGACAGAGCCTTAGCAGCGAATTGAGAGCCGACGCGGCGAACTCGTGCTCCTTCGAGCAGGCCTTTCCCCGCGCGCGGTGCTACCCATACAATGGTTCGTTCCGCTAGGGGCAGGAGAATTTCCAGGAGGTCTGAGGAAGAAATGGCAACTCCAACAGTGTCGGCGAGTGCGGCGGGAACTATTTCGCTGGGCGGCGAACTGACGGTCCATCGGTTGGGGTATGGAGCGATGCGGATTACCGGGCCCGGGATCTGGGGTCCGCCAAAAGATCACGCTGGAGCGCTGGCGGTGCTGCGCAAGGCTGTCGAGTTGGGCGTCAATTTTATCGACACCGCGGATTCCTATGGGCCGAACGTGAGCGAAGAACTGATTGCCGAAGCGCTGGCGCCCTATCCGAACGCATTGGTGGTTGCGACCAAGGGAGGGTGGACCCGCCCCGGGCCGGGGTACTGGAGCCATGATGCCAGTCCCGAGCACTTGCGCCAGGCCGTCGAGGGCAGCTTGCAGCGGCTGCGGATGGAGCGGATCGATTTGTATCAGCTGCATGTTCCGGCTCCCATTACGCCGTTTGACCAATCGGTCGGCGCGCTGGCGGAACTGCGCCAACAAGGCAAGATCCGCCTGATCGGGCTCTCCAATGTCACGCGCGAACATGTGGAGCGGGCGCGCAAGATTGTGCCCATTGCCTCGGTGCAGAACCGCTACAGCTTTGCCGATCGGGAGTGGGAGAACGTGCTCGAGTATTGCGAGCAGCAGGGCATTGCCTTCATTCCCTGGTTCCCGCTGGGCGGGGGGAAAGCCGCGGGAGAAGTGTTGCTGAAGCTGGCAAAGAAGCACAAAGCCAAGCCGACGCAGGTGGCGCTGGCGTGGCTTTTGGGGCGCTCCCCGGTGATGCTGCCGATTCCGGGAACCACTTCAGTAGAACATTTGCAGGAGAACCTGGGGGCGGCGGCGGTGAAGCTGAGTCAAGAAGAAATGGCAGAACTGGGCAGCGTGCGGGACTAGGAGTTTGGAGAAAGCGGTGCGCCGAGAATCTTTCGCAGTTCCCGCCGCAGGATCTTTCCGGAAGCGGTCTTCGGCACTCCATCGACAAAGTGGACTTCGCGCGGCTGCTTGTAGTGGGTGAGGCGATCGGCGACATAGCCGCACAGCTCATCCGCGAGCTTGGCTCCGCTGGCGAAACTGTCCCGCAAGACCACGAAGGCGACCGGGATTTCTCCGGCGAGGTCGTCCGGGCGTCCCACCACGCCGCAGTCCCTGACTGCGGGATGCTCAAGCAAGACCGATTCCACTTCTGCGGGGGCCACGGGAAAGCCTTTGTATTTGATCATTTCTTTGCGCCGATCCACCACCCGATAGAAGTCCTGCTCATCGCGCAAGACCACGTCTCCCGACCAGAACCAGCCATCGCGCAGCACCGCCGAGGTGGCTTCCGGCTCCCTCCAGTAGCCCAGCATGAACTGCGGACCGCGCATGACCAGCTCGCCGGCCTCGCCGCACCGAGCCTCCTGGTCGGCGCGATCGCCCTCTGCGTAACCCATCACCCGACACTCGGTTTGGCAGAGCGGCCGGCCAATCGATTCAGGACGATAGAGTTCAGGCTCGAGGTACCCGAGGTGGGTGACGGGAGAGGCTTCCGTCATGCCATAGCCCTGGCAGACCAGGATGCCGGTGAGGGAGCGGAAGCGGTGCGCGAGCTCGGGAGAAAGCGGAGCTGCTCCGCTCTTGACCCAGCGAAGATGGTGAGCCTTGGGAAAATCGCCGGCCTCGGCGGCCTGACAGAGCGCATTCATGGCCGGCGGCACGAGCGGCATAGTGGTAATGCGTTCTTCGACTATTAAGGAAAGCAGCTGCGACACCTCAAAACGCGGCACCAGGACCAGGCTGGCTCCGAGCAGCAGCGCCGGATTGAGCACCACGTTCAACCCATAGATGTGATAAAGAGGCAGAAAACAGAGGAAGACATCCTGGGATGCGAAGGCGGAAGCGTTCGGACCGAGCAGCTGATACAGGTTGGCGACGAGATTGAAGTGAGAAAGCATCACCCCCTTGGGCAGGCCGGTGGTACCGCTCGAATAAGGAAGGGCGGCGAGGGTCTGGTCAGATGGTTGGTCAGGCTCGGGCAGGGCGATCGAGGAGGGCGCGAGCAGGCGATCGAACGGCTCGGTTCCGGCTGCTATATGACGGGTGCAGTAGACGCGGCGAAGATGAGTGAGACCGGCAAGATTGATACCTTCCAGATTCGCACCATCGGTGACGAGCAGAGCAGCCCCCGAGTTTTCCAGTTGGTAGCGGACCTCGCGCTCCCGGTAAGTGGGATTGAGGAGCGTGGGAACGGCGCCGGCCAGGGTCGCGGCATGATAGGTAGCGCAGAATTCCCAGGAGTTCGAAAGAAAGATCGCCAGGACCTCGCCAGGCGCAAGCCCGGCAGCCACCAGGCCCCGAGCCAGCCGTTCGACCGTCTCTCCGTATTCCGCATAGGAAAGACGGCGGTTCGAGGAGGTGTCGAAGATGGCGAGCTTGCCCGAGAATCGCCGGCACGCGTCCCGGATCAGGTGGTCGAGAAAGCGGTCTTGGGGAGGGCCGTACAGGCGAGTGCGCTGCATCGACCGGGATTGTAGAACAATCAGCTGTCGAGTTTGCGCAGAAATTCACGCTCGTCCATGCGGTACTTGAAGGCTTTGCGGCCGTCGATGAAGACGACGGGAACTTCGTCGGTGAATTGGCGTCGCAGCTGATCGTCGGCATCGACGTCAACGTCCCGCCAGGTGAAGCCGCCACGGCGTTCGAGCTTGGTCAGCGTTTCTTTCACGATCTCGCAGAGGTGGCAGCCTTTGCGCGAGTAAAGCACCACTTGGCGTGGGTCCGGCATCAGGGGATTCTACCGTTTCCAGGCAGCGGTTTCTAGAAGCGATCGAAGCCGGGGGAGCGCGCGGACGGGACTCGAGAGAGCGCGGAGCCGGCCCGGTCGTGACCCGCTGCCCGGGGCAACGATCGGATTAGGTTAGAATTCTGGCGTGACCGAACTGGCGCCGAAGCCGCTGCAGGGCAAGACCGTGCTGGTCACCGGGGGAGCCCGGCGACTGGGGCGGGCGAGCGCCCTGGCCCTGGCTGGTGCGGGGGCGGATGTCGCGATCACCTTCCGCGACTCGCTGCGGGACGCGCAGCGCACCGTGATTGATGTTTCGGGCCTTGGGGTCCGGGCGCTGGCTCTGGCCTGCGACGTGACCGACGAAAAGAGTGTGAAGACGGCGGTGAAGGAGGCGGTCCGGGAGCTGGGCGGGATCGATATCCTGGTTAACAATGCGGCGAACTACGAGACGGCGACTTTTGAGAAGCTGACCCTCGCCCAGTGGGACGCGATGTTTGCTTCGAACACACGCGGGCCGTTTCTGGTTTCGCGGGAGGCGCTCAAATTCTTGCGGCTGCGGCGGGGCAAGATTATCAATATGGGGTCGCTCGGCGGATTGCGGC
The DNA here is from genome assembly GCA_003132825.1 of Acidobacteriaceae bacterium. Lineage (GTDB taxonomy): Bacteria > Acidobacteriota > Terriglobia > Terriglobales > Acidobacteriaceae > PALSA-270. The sequence goes on along the minus strand of PKYX01000343.1, from coordinate 10,900 downwards.
CTTGGGCGGACCATGCCCACTATTGCTCCTCGAAAGCTGCGCTGCACATGCTGACCAAGGTGCTAGCGAAGGCGCTGGCCCCCGAGATCGCGGTGAACTGCGTAGCCCCAGGAATGATTGATTTGGGAGAAAAGGCGGCCGCAAACTTCATGCGGCGCATGGCCAAGCAAACGCCCATGCAGCGCAACGGGACAAGCGATGACATTGCTGCGGCGGTGCTGTTTTTTGCCCGGGCACCGCACTTTATCACCGGTCAGATTTTGGCGGTCGACGGGGGATTGGGGCTCTAGGGAGGGGTGCGCTGCCTGCAGTCGCTGCAGGTGGCTGGCGAGCTGGCCAACCGAATGCTTGCGCCCGGGATCGAGACGGTTTCCGGGTTTCGCTTCTTGTATCATGCGAAAACTGATGATGCAGGCCTCCGGTGCAGGCTGAGATCTCTATGAAAACGATCCTCGCGATGATCCTGCTGCTCGGCCCCTCCTGGGTGCTCGGGCAGGCGCGCCCGGAAGACGGTGGACGCGAGATCGAGCTGTGGACCGGAGGCGGGCATTCAGTGCCCGGCGGGACTTCAAATACCAGCGTCTGGAACGCAGGGCTGCGTTATGGATGGATTCTTACCCGCCCTCACGGGCCGGGGTTTCTCAAGGGCCGCTTTGAGTACGCCGTCGATGGGGTGCCAGCGTTCGTGGTGTTTCAGCCCGCTAACACGGCCGAAGGAGTGGGGTTTAATCCGCTGAATCTGAAGTGGAATTTCGCCACTCCGGGGCGGATCGCTCCTTATGTGGAACTGAGCGGCGGGACGCTGTTTACCAATCACAATGTTCCCGATGGAACCAACACCGTGAACTTTACTTCCTGTGCCGCCGTGGGTGCCCATTTCCTGGGAGATCGGTGGAACTGGAGTGCGGAACTACGCTACATGCACATTTCAAACGCCGGCCTGGCGACGCCGAACCCGGGGTTGAACACGGTGCAAGTGCGGCTGGGAATCGGGAAGTTCTTCGGAAGGAAAGGGAAACGCTAGGTCCAGGACGCTAGGGGAGCCTGGCTGCGCGAACCGAGCGGAGACGGCGGGAGCCTGTGTACTCAGGAGGAAATCTTGATTCGAGAAATTGCCTTGTTTCTGGTTGCTGCCGTGTTCGCACTGCCAGCTTCGGCCGCCGAGCCGCCCGCCGTTCCCAGCTGGATCGCCCTCAGCAACAACTACGCCAACCGGCTGCTGGCGGTCGAAATGAAGCACAGTCCCGAGATCGGTTCGAACCAGGGCCTCAGCCAGTTTGACGCGCTGGCGTCGCAGCCGAGCCTGGCGGATGAGGACCAGGAGCGGCAGGAGACCGAGCGAGTGCTCCGCCAGTTCAAGGGCGCGTTGGCCGAACCCCAGCCGAAAGAGGTCGCCCAGGATCTCGAGATCATGATCCGTCACATCGAGCTTGGGTTCCGGGAGCAGGATTTTGAACGCGCCCACAAAGTGCCGTTCCTCAATGCGAGCGGCGATGTTTTCGGAGGGCTGCGAATTCTGCTCGATGAGCAGACGCCCGCGGAGCGGCGTTCGGCGGCGGTGATTCGCCTGCGGGAGTACGCCGGCTTGGCGCCGGGGTACAAAGCACTGACGGAGATTCTGAAGCAGCGCGTTCAAGAGCAGATGGCGAAGCCCGGTGTTAGTTATCCTCTTCGCACCGAGATAGAAACCGAGTTGGGGAGAAACTCCAACTATATCGAGGGGATCGCGGCCCTCCTGGAAAAATACAACCTGACCGGGTGGCAGGAGCCTTACCACACGTTGAAGTCTCAGCTGGCCGACTATGACGCCTGGACGCGGGCGAATGTACTGCCCAAGGCTCGCACCGATTTTCGCCTTCCCCCGGAAGAGTACGCGCTCAATTTGGAGGATTTCGGGATCGATATTCCGCCCGACCAGCTGGCCGCCCTAGCGCATCAGGCGTTCGCCGAATTCCAGGCTGAGATGAAGCCCATTGCGGCCCGGATCGCCGAGCAGCGGCATCTCGCCTCGAGCGACTATCGCGACGTGATGCGGGAGCTCAAAAAACAGCAGCTCGAGGGGGCTGCGATTCTGCCGTTCTACCAGGAACGGCTGAAGCAGATCGAGAAGATTATCGTCGACCAGCAGATTGTCACCTTGCCCGACCGGCCGGCGCGAATTCGCATTGCCACGGCGGCCGAGACCGCGCAGCAGCCGGCGCCCCACATGGTGCCTCCGCCCTTCCTGCACAATAGCGGGCAGCAGGGCGAGTTTGTCCTGCCGCTGAATATTCCTGCGGCGCCGGGAGAGCAGGCGGCCGAGAAGTATGACGACTTCACCTTCGATGCCGCGGCCTGGACCCTGATCGCGCACGAGGCGCGGCCGGGACATGAGTTGCAGTTCGACTCTATGCTCGAGCACGGAGTTTCGCTCGCCCGAGTTCGCTACGCCTTTAACAGCACCAACGTCGAGGGTTGGGGGCTGTATTCGGAATACATCATGAAGCCTTACATGCCGCTCGAGGGGCAGTTGGTTTCGCTCGACTACCGGCTGCTGCGGGCAGCGCGGGCGTTTCTCGATCCGGAGTTGCAGGCGGGGAAGATTCAGCCCGCGGACGCCTATCGCGTGCTGGAGCAGGACGTGGTGCAATCGCATGCCTTCGCCGAGGAGGAAGTGGAGCGCTACACCTATCGCGCCCCGGGGCAGGCCAACAGCTACTTCTATGGGTACACCAAGCTGCTGGCGCTGCGAAAAGAGACCGAGACCCGCCTGGGAGCCAAGTTCAACCAGAAAAGGTTTCATGATTT
>PKYX01000343.1:0-8023 GCA_003132825.1 Acidobacteriaceae bacterium | reverse complement strand
GCAGCGGATATTCTTCTCGCAAATGTCCACGCTCGTCGAGTGCGTTCCCAATTTCTCGGAGGGTCGCGATCCCGCGAAGGTCGACGCCATCGTTGCGGCCATGAAGCTCGACGGCGTCTATCTGCTCGACCGCGAAATGGATGCGGATCACAATCGGTCGGTGATTACTCTGGCCGGGGAACGCGAGGCGATTCAGGAGGCGGCGATTCGCGGGGTGGGCAAGGCTGCCGAGCTGATTGATTTGAATCAGCACCAGGGAGCGCATCCCCGGATGGGGGCGGCGGATGTGGTGCCGTTTATTCCCATCGAAGGCCTGACTCTGGAAGACTGTGTGGCCATGGCTCGGCATGTGGGCGAACAGATTTGGAAGCGTTACCAGATTCCGGTGTATTTGTACGAGGCGGCGGCGACTTCGGAAGAGCGGCGGAACCTGGAGAACATCCGGCGCGGCCAGTTTGAAGGGATTCGTGACGAAATTGCAACCCATCCGGCGCGCCGGCCGGACTTTGGCGAGGCGCGAGTCCATCCGAGTGCGGGAGCGACGGTGGTCGGGGCGCGGAAGTTTCTGATCGCCTACAACATTTTCTTGAACACGCCGGAGGTCGCGATTGCAAAAAAAGTGGCGAAGGCGGTGCGTTTTTCAAGCGGCGGGTTACCCTTTGTGAAGGCCGCCGGCTTCCTGGTGCGGGGGTTGGCACAGGTCTCCATGAACTTGACCGATTTCGAGCAGACACCGATCTATCAGGTCTTCGAAATGGTGAAGCAGGAAGCTCACGCCCAGGCAGTGGCGATCGAGAGCAGCGAGATTATCGGATTGATTCCGAAGAAGGCGCTCGAACAGGCGGCGGCATGGTTTCTGCAGGTGGGAAGTTTTGATTCTTCGCTGATTTTAGAGAACCGTTTGGCTTCGGTCATGAGTGCAGGAGGTCGGGCGGGCGAATTGCGGGGCGGGGTCGAGCCCTTCCTCGAACGGCTGGCGGCGCCGACTGGAACGCCGGGCGGCGGCAGCGCGGCGGCAGCCGCGGCGGCCATGGCGGCCGGGCTGGTCACCATGGTGGCGTCGATGTCGCGGGACAAGAAGGCCTACTTCGAACACGGGCGCGAACTCGGGGAGGCGATGGCGCGGCTCACCGAATTGCGGGAAGAATTGACCGCGGCCATCGACGAGGACGCGGAAGCCTACGACGGAGTGGTGAAGGCCTACCGGCAGGCGAGGGCCTCGGTGGGGGGCGAGGGATCGGTGAACGCGGCGCTCGAGCGGGCGACCCGGGTGCCTCTGGAGGTGGCGCAGAGGGCTCTGGAGGTTGTCCGGATCGCGGAAACCCTGGGGCCAATCACGAATCCGAACATGAGGTCTGATCTGGCCACGGCGGTTGCCTTGGCCAAAGCCGGAGCCGAGGGCGCCCGGGCCAATGTGGAAATTAACCTGGAGTCCCTGAAAGATGGGCTCTTTGCCGCCGAGCTACGTCAGAAGTTGGCGGCCCTGCGAGGGTGAAATCCGCGCGGTTTGAGGGCGGGTGCCTCCGCTAGCGGAACCACCGGCAGTGCTACTCTGGGAACATCCCCGGACGGTATTACCCTTTCGTGCGACCACGAGCCCGGATAATCTTCTAGAATTGCCTCGAAGAGTGGCTGACCCGGATCCTGCGGGCGGCATCTCACTCCATAGGGTTTGAGGGGCAGGACTTTTCCGGAGAGGGTCTCTTCAGGGAACAGGTATTTCTTCATTCGTGAGGCGATTATGAAAAATGTGATGCGCTGTTTTGGGCTGTTGTTTCTTTCGAGTGCGGCGGCTTGGGCCATGCCGCTCGGGTCGTCGGCGCGGGCGGCCATTCCGACCGATGTGCAGCAGGTGATCTCGGTGGATTACCGCGCGCTGAAGAATTCCGATACCGCCATGCAGCTCAAGCAGCAGGTGCTGCCCGAGAGCCTGAAACAGTTCGAGACCGCATTGAAGAGTATAGGGATTGATCCCGACAAGGACATGGATCAGTTGACCTTTGCCGCCTTTCGGTTGGGAAAGCAAGGAATCAAGGTGGTGGGATTTGCGCAAGGAGAGTTTTCGACAACCGCGGTGCTCAAGAAAATGAAGCTGCAGAAGATCAAGCCGGTGAAATACCACGACAGCGATCTGTACGCGATGAGTGGCGGCATGCAGATGACTTTTCTCGATCCCGACACGCTGCTTTTCGGCGACAGCAGCGCGGTTCACGGGGCGCTCGACGCCCGCGATGGCTATACCACCACGTTTGATTCGAACACCCAGATGGTGGACATGATGGGGTCGGTCGATTCGGGTACGGTGTGGAGCATACTCGACCAGGAGGGAACGCAGAACATGTTGCGCTCCGCGTTGGGGGATGCGGCCAAGCTGGCGGATTACGACACGGTGAAAAAGCGTGTGCTGGGCTCGCGTTACTCCATGGGATTCACGGACGGCATCAAGTTCGATTTGGACGTGGTGACCTCAGATTCGATGACCGCGGCCACGATTTCCTCCTTGGTGAAGGCCGGCATCCTCTATCGCAGGATGACGGCGACGCCGGTCGAGAAAATGGCCATTGAGAATGTGAGCGTCGATTCCGACAGCTCCGATCTCCAGTTGCACTTCAAAAGCGATGACAAGGACTTTCAGTCGTTGATGCACTCGCCGCTGTTTGCAGCGGTGTCGAAGTAGGGCGAGCCGCAGTCGCCGAGCATGCCGGGCAAGCCGCCGGAGAAGGCCCCGCGCCCGCTCCGTCGGAGTCTAGTGGCTGGGCTTATTTTCGGCCTGGCGCCTTTTCTTGACCCAGCCTTCCTTCACAATCTGGCGGGAGCGGCCGACGGCCAAAGCATCCGGGGGAACATCCTCGGTGATGCAGGAAGCCGCTGCCACATAGGATCCCCGACCGAGCTTCAGCGGCGCAACCAGAGTGGCATGGCTGCCGACGAATACACCATCCTCAATCACTGTCTGGTATTTGTGGGCGCCGTCATAGTTGCAGGTGATGGTGCCGGCCCCGACGTTTACGCCCTCGCCAATCTCGGCATCGCCTAAATAGGTCAGATGATTGGCTTTCGATCCCTTTCCCATGCGGACTTTTTTGGTTTCGACAAAATTTCCCACGTGTGCGTTTTCTCCGATCTCGCTGCCGGGACGAAGGTGCGAGTAAGGACCTAAGCGCGCCCCCGCCTTCACCTGGGAACTTTCGACCATGCAGCCGGGCAGGATGAGCGTGCGGTCGGCGATTTCCGAATCGCGAATCACGGTGTAGGACTGAATGCGGCAGTCGCTGCCGACTCGGGTTTTGCCCAGAAGCTGCACAAACGGTTCGACAACGGTGTCGGGACCGATTTCGACCGCAGGGTCGATTACACAGGTTTGCGGGTAGAAGATGGTGACGCCCATGGCCATGAGCTGGTGGCATTTGGCGAGCCGCAAGCGAGCATCGAGATCCACCATTTCGGCACGGGTATTGCTGCCTAGGATTTCTCCGGGATCGTCGATCTTGCAGGCCACGACTCCGGCCTTGGCCTTCGCCAATACTTCCGCCATGTCGGTCAGGTAATACTCGTGGTGGGGATTGTCGGTTGAGAGTTCGCCGAGGTGCGCGTAGAACGGCTTGACGGCCAAGGCGTAGATCCCGGAATTAATCTCGCGGACCTTCTTTTGGGCGGGAGTAGCCGATTTTTCTTCGACCACCGCGCGGACCTCATTCTTGCTCTTGCCCTTGCGAATGACGCGTCCGTAACCGGTCGGATTCCCCAGTTCTGCCGTCAGCATCGTCATCGCCGGTCGATGGGCGAGATGGAACTCGAGCAGCTTCGAGATGGTGGCAGACCGAATGAGCGGGGCATCGCCCGAGAGCACGATGACGTGATCGTAGGGCAGCAAGGCCTCCCGGGCGGCCATCAAGGCGTGGCCGGTGCCATGCTGCGGGTGTTGTAGAACGAAACCCACACCGGTGGCGGCGACGGCTTCTCGCACGCGATCGGCCTCGTGGCCGATGATGGCGTAGACATGCTGGGGCGGCACGACCTCGGAGGCCGCGGCGATGACGTGGGAGAGGAGCGGCTTGCCGCCGACTTCGTGCAGGACTTTGGGGTGTTTCGATTGCAGGCGCGTGCCTTTGCCAGCCGCCATGATGGCGATCGCAACCCGAGGGGCGGCTTTCGTGGTTTTGGACATTCTGATCAATATACCGCGAGGGACATGGGGAACGAGTGACGGTGAAGATACGGGCGGTATCGACAGCCGGCCGGTGCCCGCGGGGGCGCCCTAGCCTGCGCCTCAGTCTTCGGGGGCTTGTCCGGGGCGGGGATGCGCGGAGACGCGGCCAGCCGGTGACGGGGACACCAGGGACAGCAAGTCGCGTGCGACTCGATCGGTGGCGTGTCGGGCCACCAGTTCGTGCTCGTCGAGATAGTCGCCGAGAACCGGGCAAACTCCCAGTGCCTCGATGGCCTCGAGGTCGGCCACAATCTGAGCCGCCCCTTCGAAGGCGTACTTGGATTGCAATTCCGGCGAGGCCGACTTGCGGTTGATCAGGGCATAGTCGAAAACGCGCGCCTCGGCGTGATCGTAGACGGCACGGACGTGGTCGGAGGCCGTCAGCCCTAGGCTCTCATTGGCCTGCGTCATCAGGTTGCAGACGTAAACCTTCACGGCAGCGGAGTTGACGATGGCTTGGGCAATGCCGTGGACCAGAAGGTTGGGGATGAGGCTGGTAAACAGGGAACCGGGGCCGATGGTGATCAGGTCCGCGCGGGCGATGGCGTCCAAGGTTTGGGGCAAAGGCTCGACATCGGGGGGGACCAGGAACAGCTCCTTGATTTTGTTCTTGCTGGCGGTGATCTTGGTTTCGCCGCGTACCCGGGTGCCGTTCTCCATGACCGCTTCAAGTTCGATGTTCGAAGTGGTTGAGGGATAAATGTGGCCGCGGGTGAGAAGAATTTCTGACGATAGCCGGACGGCCTCGCCGAAGTCCTTGGTGATTGAGGTGAGTGCGGCCAGAAAGAGATTGCCGAAGCTGTGGCCGGCTAGACCCGAGCCGCGGACAAAACGGTGGTTGAACAGGCGCGACAGCAGGGCTTCATCTTCGGAAAGGGCGACGATGCAGCTGCGGATGTCGCCCGGCGGGAGCATATTCAGCTCCTTGCGCAGGCGGCCGCTCGAACCGCCATCGTCGCTGACCGTGACCACGGCACAGAGTTCACCGATCGCGACTTCGCGGGAAACTACCGGGTAAGGAGTTGCGGCAAAACGCTCCACGGGAGGAGCTACGTAGTGCTTGAGCCCTTTGAGCAAGATGGAGAGGCCGGTGCCGCCGCCGATGGCGACAACTCTCAAGCCGGGTGCGGCAACAGGGGTTCCCCGCGAAGACGCCGCTCGCAGCTTGAAATCCATCATGGGGGTTGGCTAGCGCTCCTCCTCGGGAAGCGTAAAGGCCGGGGGTGAATCGGCTCCCGGGTCGGGATAGAGCAGCTCGGTGAAACGGGGGTCTTCGGCCAGATTCTGAAAGTCGGAATCGTTGCGAGCCTGGAAGCGGAGCCCGGGCGTTCGGCGGACGGCTTCGTCGAGATGGCGCAGCGAATCCTCCAGATGACCGGTGAGGCAATCGAGGGCGGCCATCCCGTAGGCAACATAGTCGGCCTTGGGCGCCTGCTTGGAGAGCTTTTCCAGATGCTCCCGGGCGCTGACGTAGTCGCCTACATTCATCAGGGAGACGGCGTAGTCGAAGTGCTCTTCCGGGGTCTTGAATTGGTTGGTGGTGCGCTCCAGATGCTGATTGCAGGTGTTGAGATGGACCGAAGCGCGGTCTGCCAGCTCTTTGCTCGGCCCCGTCGCCACCTTCTGCAGATGGGTGCGCGCCTTGTCGAACTTGTGCTCCTGCATGGCGCGGAGGCCGGCTTCGTAGTTTTGCACAGCCTGTGCAAAACGTGGCTCGTCTGCCACCGACACTCTCGGTGCGTTCTTCTGAGACATCGCGAGAATTTTTCCTGTATTTTTCGTAAGTATACCTTTTTCTGAAACTTAGACTTGTTTTTCTAAACACTTACTAATGGTCGTTTGGGCATGCCACAAAGCCGGCCGAGAGAGGGTAACCCGATGAGCCCACCGTGCCCCCTGTGGAAAGCCCCCCTTCGCGCTGCCCTTGCGAGGTTATACGCGGTCCCAAGATTGGGTCAACCGAACCCCCGGCCGCAGCACCAAGCATGGCAATCGGTTTCCCCTGCCATCCCCGCTAGTTGGTGTATGCGGCGACTTGCAGATCCACCTGCTTCCACTCCCCGCGGATGATAGCCTCGCGAATCTGCTTCGCCGTCTTGCCTTTCTTGTGCTCGGAGTAGGAAAAATACAGCTCCTTTAAGCAAGTGGAACACTCGGCACCATGCACGTTCTCGAAGCAGCTATGCAGGCTGCGGTGCCCCATGCGGTCGCAGAAGCAGTAGCAAGGCTGCTGATACAAAACCTCCGGAATCTTCGCCGCCAGTTCGTAAGCGCGTGACTGGAATGGGTATTGATCGTTCTCCCCCCAGAGCTGGTCTCTTCCGAGGATTGCCGGCAGCTTCGCGTCTTTTGCGGGCGGCCCGGCATGATAGGCGGGTACGCGATCCTCCTGCGCCTCTTGCAGCGAACCAGCCCATGGCGTGGAAAGGAGGAAAATGGCCAGGAAAAAAAGAGCCAGAGTCAGCCCGCGATTCAGCATTGTCCGGTCGCCTCGAAACCGTTATTGTAGCGCGAAACCGCCGGCGGCCATAGCCGGGGAGACCATCTGAAGACAACCCTCAACGAGATGCGAGAGACCGTATAGAATGGGACAGTATGCCGCAGCCGGCGAGCCCCGCGGAACCGAACACCGGCCAAGAACCTGCAGCGGTGTCACCCCGTGCCTCGCATGCCGTGCCCGTGCTCGCGGTCTGGTTGCGGGACCTGNNGTGAAAGTGGAAGGCACCAGCATGACGCCGGAGCTGGCCGACCAGGAGCGCATCTTCGTCAACAAGTTCCTCTATCGGCTGGAACCGATCGAGCGCGGCGATATCGTGGTGTTCCACTACCCCCGCGACCCTTCGAAGAGTTTCATCAAGCGGGTGATTGGGGTCGCGGGAGATCGCATTCGCATTGATGCCGGGCAAGTGCGGGTCGATGGCAAGGCTCTTGCGGAAGACTACGTTTCCCCGGCTTATGCCGACCAGCGGTCGATGGCCGAAATCATGGTTCCACCGCACTGCTACTTCGTGCTGGGCGATCATCGCGCCATGTCAAATGACAGCCGCGACTTTGGCCCGGTAGACGTGGGCTACATTTACGGCAAAGCGGTGTTTGGGTATTGGCCGGTGGATAAAATGGGCCGGGTGCGTTAACGCCGTCGTTGGTCGACCGGGTCCGGGCGATCCCAGGGTGACTTTCGGGCCATCCGGTCCGGGGAAGCGGAGATTTTCACAGAAATATTGTTCCCAGCCCGAGTGGATTCGGTGGCCGGAATCCGACTTCCTTGCTACAATTTATGAAATCCACTCCCTGGAGCATGAATGCAGGCCATTCTTGCGCTGGAAGACGGTAGAGTCTTCCGCGGCAAAGGCTACGGCGCCAAAGGCGAATGTTACGGGGAAGTCGTTTTTAATACTTCCATCACCGGCTACCAGGAAATTTTCACCGATCCTTCCTACTGCGGGCAGATTGTCGTTCTCACCAACCCGCAAATTGGTAACTACGGGACCAACTCCGAAGACAACGAAGCCAACCGGCCCTATATCGAGGGGCTGATCGTTCGCGAATTCTCCAAAGTCAGCTCCAACTGGCGATCCCAGGAAGTCGCCGAAGAATATCTTGAACAATTCAAGATCCCGGTTTTGGCCGAAATTGATACGCGAGCCCTGGTGCGCCATCTGCGCGACCACGGCGTGATGCGCGGAGTGATCTCGACTATCGGCAGCGATGCCGACAGGTTGATTGCCAAGGCGCGATCGATCCCCAAAATGGACGGAATGGATCTGGCAAAAGAAGTCAGCACCAAGCGCCCGTACGTGTGGGAGGTGGGCG
>PKYX01000385.1 GCA_003132825.1 Acidobacteriaceae bacterium | reverse complement strand
CGATGGCCACGCCGCACTTGCCAACCTCGCCTTCGCTCGCGGCGTGGTCGGAGTCGTAGCCCATCAGGGTGGGAAGATCGAAGGCTACAGAAAGGCCGCTGCCCCCGCTCTCCAGCAAGTACTTGTAGCGCCGGTTGGTTTCTTCCGGAGAAGCGAATCCGGAGAACTGGCGCATGGTGAACAGCTTGCCACGATAGCCGCTGGCGTGGATGCCGCGGGTGTAGGGCGGTTGCCCGGGCTGGCCGAGGCGTTGCTTGTCGTTCCAGTCTTCCGGCAGGTCGGCCCGAGTGTACAACCGGCCGACTGGAACGCCGGAGATGGTCGTGAAGCGGGCCTGGCCGTGCTGGTCAAGATTTGCGCCGGTGGAGACACCGATCGGCTTTTCGGGAGACTTCGCCAAGGTGGGCGCGAGTATCTTCTCGGCCCATTGTTCCTCCCGAGGGGAGGGACAGCGTCCATCCCCGAGATCTGCCAGGGGCTGCCCAGAAGCTGGCGGCTTGGACGGTTTACGATCGGGCATGATCATCCTGCACTGAGCTGATGATATGGGGATGGTAGGGGGCTGAGCAAGGAGCGAAATTCGAGCCTAAGATGCGCCGCAGAACACCGGCAAAACCCCTTCATTCCGTGGTTCGCTCGAAATTCCGGGAATCAACGACGGTCGCAGCTTCACATCCGGCTGCCGTCAATGCTCCAGCTCCCAAATTTTCGCGTATTTCCACGAAACATAGACCGCGTGGTAAAGATGCAGCAGCAGGCCTTCGCGGCGGTCGAGGAAGCCGAGGCGGAAGAAGTAGTTGTAGACGAATGTGCACAGCGGCCGGAAGACAATGTTAATCAGGCTTCCTCGTTGGCCGCGGGCGACCGCCATCTCTGCGCCGAGCGAGGAGTAGCGGTTCATGTGCTCGATGTAGTCGGATAGCGTCGGGTAGGCGTGATGCGTTAAGGCCATGTCCTCAAAACTGAAATTATGGGATGCGACTACGGTGCGCCCTTGAACCGAGACGGTTTCGTGGACCGCCTGCAAAGGAAAGGTCCCGAGGCCTTTGCGGAACAGTCGCAGTTTCCGATCGGGGTAAAAGCCGCCGTGCTTGATCCAGCGGCCGAGAAAGTAGTTCTTGCGATCAAACCAGACTCCTGCCACTTCTTCGTAGACATTCGCATCCGGACCTAGAATCCGGGAAATTGCCTGCTCCATTCCCCGGGCAACTTCTTCATCTGCGTCCAGACTTAGAATCCACGCTCCGGTTGCCTTTGCAACTGCAGAATTCTTCTGTGCGGCGTAGCCCTTCCACTCTTCGATGAAAACCTTTGCGCCATGAGAGCGCGCGATTTCCGCGGTGCGGTCGGTTGAGCCGGAATCCACGACAATCACCTCGCCCTGGCCGCCGCGCACGAGTGGTGCGACACTTTCGAGCGTCCGCGCAATATTGGCTTCCTCGTTGTGGGTGATGATCGCGACCGAGAGTGTCACCGGGAGAGGATACCGTATGTGCTGGGGATTTTCCCGATTCGTGCGCTTTGCCAGAGCCATGCCCTGCTACCCGGAGCAGGTGAGCAGGGCACCTCGCGGCCGGCTCCGGGGTTAGTTTCCCTGCGGTTGCGTTGCAGGCGCCGGCGGTGCGGTCCCCGGTCGCAGGTCCTGCCGCGGAGTCACATCCGGGACCACAGGCATGTGGATCACTTGGCCGCGCTGGGCATCAGCCAGGACCACCCCGGTGTGGTCCAACAGGAGGCCGGTGGAGCGGTCCAATTCCACCCGCGCCTTTTCATAGGCCGCCATGGCCGAAACCAGATTGGACTCAGCCGTGGTCAGGCCGGATTGGTCCTGCAACACGGCGGTGGGATTGGATACGCCCGCGGCCAACTTCTTTTGCTCGGCGTCCAGGGTCTGGCGGGCCAACTCCACGGCGCTTTGCGCGGCTCGCACCGCGGCCCGGTTCTGCTGCAGAGCGAACTGGGCATTGCGCACCTCAATGCCGATCTGGTTTCGGATTTGTTGCAGTCGCATTTGTGCCTGGCGATATTCCAGCTGGGCCCGCACCTGGTCGGCCTGTGCGGCACGATTCCGTAAAGGAATGTTCAAGGTCAGTCCTACGCCCTTGTCGGGCGCGGTTGAATTCACCAGATCCTCCAGCGTGGCGCCATAACTCACCGGAGCGCGGCCGGCGGCGTGGCAGCCGAACGGCTGAGAAGGCGCAGTGCAAATATTGGCGGAATTTTGCGCACCCCCCAAACCCGATCCGCCGTAGTAGGCGAACAGATCGAGAGTGGGCAGCATGGCATTGCGCACTGCCTTGTCGTTGAGCTCGCGGTTGGTCAGGTCGATGTTCGACTCGGCTAGTTCGGCGCGGTGGCCGAGAGCGTCATTGATCAGGTCTCGGGTGGGCACGACCGGTTCCTCGGCCGGCAATCGCATGGTGGAGGTAGGGATCACCGCGGCGTCAGCTAGCACGGAATCGTCCAGCGAACGGGTGAGCGCGTTCTTCGTCAGCAATTCTTGCAGTTGAAGATTGGTCTGGGCGACGATCAAAGCCTGCTGATCCGTGTCGACGGTGTTCAATGCGCTCACCACTTGGATCGGAGGCAAGGTGCCGAACTGCACTTGCTTCTTGTTGTCCTCCAGAGTTTTCTGGGCAAAGGCCACCGCTTCCTCCTGCACTTTCACGTTCTCGTAGGCATAGACCAGGTCCCAGTAGATATTTTCAATCTGGTCCACGGTAGTGATCACTTGCAGGCGAAACGCCACATCGGTAATTTCCCGGTTGTTCTTGGCAATTCGGATAAATCGAGTATTGGGCAGGAAACCAAAGCCTTGCAGCAAATTCTGCGTCAGCTTTAACTGAAAATTGGAGCCCAGGTTCGGGCTCAGGGCAGTGAACGGTGAGTTGCTGGTAACCCGCGTGTTATTGAATCCGAGCGAAAGATTCGTACCCCAGGTAAAGCCCTGCAGATAAGAAAGGTCCGCCGTGGTGGTGTTTTGCGCGGTCGTCGGAGCGCTGAAGGCGCTGCTCGACAGGATGTCGTCGTGGTCGACTTGCAACGTCCCACTGATGACGGGATCAAAGCTGGTAATCGGCGAGCCGATTCCCAGCGTGGAGCTCACCAAACCGTTGGTGCCGCTGCCGATGCCGGCAGACCCGACGCTGGTCCCGCCCACCCCAGAGCCAACGCTCCCGCTGAGGCCTCCAGTGCCTCCGCCGGGAGTATTCTGCACCACGCCCGCGTTGACTCCGAGGATGGAATCGCCAGAGTCGGCCCGCAGAATATCAGTATCGGCGATATTGAGGTTATAGCGGAAGATGGCGATGTCCAGGTTATTTTCCAGGGCCAGCGCCACGGCATCGTCCAGCGAGAGCATGAGCTTGCCGTCCTGCAATAACAGTTCAATGCGGGGCGTGTTGCTCAGATTGGGCGGTGGGACCTGCTGCGGCATGTAAGGGGCGATCACGTTTGGAAACGCGGGCCGCGGCTTGGAGTAGTCCTTGAAAGAGGCCGGCGCAGTGGCTGGCTGAGGCGCCGCCGGCAGCACAGCCTGGGCCGCTGGCGTCTCGGCCGCTGGTTCTTGCGCCCAACTGCCAACCGACAGAACTCCGGCCATCGCAAGTGCGGCCAACAGACGCAGGGCAGAGTTCGAACAAAGTGAGGTCATGGATGTATTTCCTCCTAAGAAGTAGGGCTACTGGTGCATGGTAGCGGGCTTCGTCGCGTTCGGGAATTGGATGCGAAGCACACCGGAACAGCATCAACTTGATATTGGCGGAAGGACAAAACCTTCGGGGGCTGAAAATTGTAAAGAATTGTCACGTCGCGGCCGCCGGGGTCGGCGATGAACCGACGGGTATCCTGCGGTAAAATGGCGTGCAGAGGGGGCGTCTCGGATGCGATATCTGGTAAGAGCGCGGATAAAGCATGGTTGCGAACGCAGCTTGTCGAAAGCCATCGAGAGTGAAACCCTAGGCGCAGGCTCGGTGGCCGGGGGCGAATACGTGCGTAACATGCGAGAAGCTAGGCTCTGCCCGGACCGGACGGCGCGCTGGGTCGAAGTCTGCTACTGCCCGGTGCCGTTGCAAGAGGAGCGACCGTACTGGGAGCAGTACTTCGAATTGACGCGAATACAAGACGCTCATGATCGTCGGAGTTGCCGCGACCTGAACGGCTCAGAGCCGTGGGCTTGCAGCGATTGCGATTGCACGGAACGTCTGGAAAGAAAGCTGGAAACCATGGGAAAACCGTTTCTCGAATCATTGCGAGAGACGTGATCACGCTTGAGCCGGTCCGGAGCGATACCGCCCGCAACGCTCATCTTTGTTCGATCGCCTACCCCAGCCCCAGCGGACGCTTATGGTTGATGTCTTCTTCCTTCAGCGGTCTGAATCGGTGCCACAAATAGAGAATCACGGCGACCACCACGCCAATCCCCACGCTGACCAAGATGAAGATGCGGTACGCAGGGAAGGCAATCGCCACTCCAGCCACCACGGCCACGGCTACGATGAGGGCCGTCTGGCCTTTCGGTAGGTTTCTGTATCCGCCGCCTGGAGAAGGTGATTCCATAATGTGCGATCCATTCTAAAACAAAAGGCCCGCTTTTGAGCGGGCCGCTTGAGGACCGATGACGGAACACTGAGGTGGATGACGGCTACTGATGCGCCGCCGGTCCCTCGACTGGAGGCGTCGCGATGGGCGCGATGGGTTGCGCCGGTTCTTCGCTCATCTGCGGCAGCGGTTGCTCAAGCGCGATGGCTAGCACCTGGTCCATGGTTTCGACGAAATGTAGCTTCATGGCGTTGCGCAAGTTCTCTGGCACTTCCGCCAGATCCTTGTCATTGTCTTTCGGCAGGATGACTTCAAAAATCCCGGCTCGGTGGGCGGCCAGGAGCTTCTCTTTCAACCCTCCGATCGGGAGCACTTTGCCGCGCAGCGTGATCTCACCCGTCATGGCGAGGTCGCGTCGTACCGGGATCTTGCTCAACGCGCTGGCGATCGCGGTGGCAATGGTGATCCCAGCCGACGGCCCATCCTTCGGAATCGCACCTTCCGGCACGTGCACGTGAATATCGAGGCTGCGATAAAAGTCGCGACTTAAGCCAAGGCGCTGCGCGCGGGAGCGCACATAGGACAGGGCCGCCTGCCCGGACTCCTGCATCACATCGCCGAGCTGTCCAGTCAGAATCAGCTTGCCTTTGCCATCTACCACCGTGGCTTCTGTGCTCAAAATGGAACCGCCGACTTCGGTCCAGGCAAGGCCCGTGACCAGTCCGATCTCGCTCTTTTCATGCGCCAACGTGTCGCGGAATTTGATCACGCCCAGGAAATCATTGACGTTTTCCCCTGTGATGGCCGCATTGTACCTCTCGCCTTCCTTCACCACCTTGCGCGCGACCTTGCGGCAAATGTTGCCGATTTCACGCTCTAGGTTGCGCACCCCAGCTTCCCGNNACCAGGAACTGCTTGGCAATCTCGACCTTCTCGACTTCGGTGTAGCCGTGCAGCCGCAGCACTTCCATGCGGTCCTGCAAGGCCGGCGGAATGGTGTGGATTACGTTCGCCGTGGCAATGAAGAAAACGTGCGACAGGTCGTATTCGACATCAAGGTAGTGATCCACGAACATGAAATTCTGCTCGGGATCGAGCACTTCGAGCAACGCCGCCGACGGATCGCCGCGGAAATCCATGGACATCTTGTCGACCTCATCCAGCATGAAGACCGGATTCTTAGTTCCCGCCTTCTTCATCATCTGGATGATCTGTCCAGGCAGAGCGCCAATGTAGGTCCGGCGATGGCCGCGGATTTCAGCTTCATCGCGGACCCCACCGAGAGACATACGGACGAACTTGCGGCCGGTGGCTTTGGCAATCGACATGCCGAGCGAAGTCTTGCCCACGCCCGGGGGTCCGACGAAGCACAGAATCGAGCCTTTGGGATTCTTGACCAATTGCCGGACCGCGAGAAATTCAAGGATGCGCTCCTTGATCTTCTCGAGGCCGTAATGATCTTCGTTGAGGACTTTTTCAGCCCGGCTAATGTTGCGAATTTCCTTCGACCGCTTCTTCC
>PKYX01000457.1 GCA_003132825.1 Acidobacteriaceae bacterium | reverse complement strand
TGGCATGGAACACGCCATCGCGGCCGAAGCGGCCCCCCGCCAGTGCCTGGGCATTATCCTTGAAGGTATCCGGCGGCGGCTCGGTTCCGCTATATGCCACTTCTAGAACTTGATCGTTTTCGACCAGCTCAAAATCCACCCGGGTGCCGGTCCGCTTGATCGATCCCGGCTCGACGTTACCTGCCACCCGCAGACGTTTGCTGTAGGCACTGCCCCCCATGCTGCGCAGTTCCTTGATCGTGACGTAGTAGCTTTTGCTCTCCTCGACACCGGTGTAGGCCAGGTAGCCGAGCGCTACCACGATGGCCAGGGTTGCGCCGCCGAACTTCAAGTACTTGCCGGTTTGGCTCGATATAGTCAAGGTTGGTTTGATCTTCCGGCCTCGACTTTATTCCTGTTCCGAGCCGCGGGTCAAGCAGCACTAAGTACATCAGGACGTGCTTTACCGGCCCTTATCGTAGATACTGAAATTCATAGACAGGTGCAATAATTTGTATATTTACTGTTTCTTGTCTACCTGCGATGCTGAGTCGCCGACTGTTGAATTGTTATGTATCTATCTGATTTTAATGTTCATAGCCGCGGTCTACGCGGTTCGATGACATAAGATGACATATCCCCATGAAAAATGGACCCAAAACTGCCTTTTCCCCCCTAAAGCAAATTGGAAGTCGCCGTTTTCGGTGCGCCTTCATGTCTGATGATCCGCGAGAAAGGATGTTCAATCGTATGAAGCCCAGAGGTTCAACCGCTGCATTTGGAGGAGCCGTGCAAATCCTGAAAACTCTGTTCGTAGGCAGCTTGGTGATGCTGGCGTGGTCGGGGGCGGCGTTTGCCCAGACCGGTACGATCCAGGGCACGGTTACCGACGCAACCGGTGCCGTAGTTCAGGGTGCGGAGGTTACCGTCCGCAACGTCGAGTCCAACACCTCTCGCTCGGTCTCCAGCAGTTCCGTCGGCGGCTATTCGCTTCCAGATCTGCCTGCCGGCTCCTACGAGATCTCGGTGAAAAAAGCGGGCTTCCGGCAGTTTGTGGTCCCGGCGGCGCCGCTTACGGTCGCCCAGGTTCTAACCATCGATGCCAAGTTGGAGCCGGGCTCAGTGACCGAAGAAGTCCAGGTCCAAGCCAATCAAATTCAGGACATCGACACCGAGAGCTCGCAGTTGAGCAACCTCGTCGATCAGAAACAGATGGAAGACCTGCCTCTCATCACGCGCGATCCTTACAGCTTAGTTCTGCTCTCTCCCGGAACTTCGCAGACGGACAGCAGCCACGGCGGATTTTCCGTCAACGGAGCCCGCGACCGGAACAACAACTTTCTGCTCGACGGAGTGGACAACAATGACACCTCGGTCCCCGGCGGTCCGAGCGGCGTGCTCGCCATCAATCCCGACTCCGCCCAGGAATTTCGCGTGATCACCGATAATTTCAATGCGGAATTCGGCCGCAACACCGGCGCGATTATCGACGTGGTCACTAAAAGCGGCAGCAATCAGATCCACGGGGGCGCCTATGAATTTGGGCGCTGGAATGGCTTTGGCGGCGCTCGTGACTATTTCAACCCCGAAAGTGAAGGGCCCATGAACCCCTACGTGAGAAATCAATTCGGTTTTTCCGTGGGAGGCCCGATCATCAAGAATAAGACATTCTTTTTCTTCAACGACGAATTGGATCGCTTTCGCACCACGCTGACCAATGAATCCACGGTTCCCACGGCGGCGTTCAAGTCGGGAGTGTTCAACTATACCTATATCGATCCGAACACCGGACAGTCGAATACGATTCCGGTGGATCTGACGGCAACCGGCGCAAACAACGCGGCCGGCATCCCAGGCGATCCGACTATGCAGAAGGTGTTCGCGCTTTACCCGAACCCGACTACAGCGTCGGCGGACGGCATCGAGGGGAACCTGTTCTACCCCAGCACCTCAGCGACAAATTCTTATAACGCTACCGCCAAGATCGACCAGCACATCAGCGATCGCGAGTGGCTCAGCTTCCGTTATGGGTACGACCACTTTTTCGATCCCAATCCGGCTCACTCCGACTTCTTGCCGGGCAATCTCGGCGCCTACGAGGAGAAGGCGATCAATGAGGGGTTGGGCGCGCAATTGACCTCCACTCTCAGCAACACCATCGTAAATAATCTTCAGTTTGGCTGGAACCACGTCTACGCAACTTTTGACCTTGGAAAACAGACGATCGCAACCTTGAACAGCCCGGGCGGAGTTGACTCGTTCGGGGACGGCCGCGATTACCTGATGGATCCCTTCACCAGCTTTGCCAGCAGCCTGGGGGGGTCGGATGGCCAAGCTCGGCACACCGGGACGATCAGCTATACCGATGCCATCACCTGGGTGCACGGGAACCACACCTTCAAGTTTGGAGGCGACTTCCGTAACGTGGGCGAGAGCGGCTTTGACGACTTCGATTCGCGCCGTCAGGTCAACATGGAGGGTGATCTGCTCTTTAATTTCGACGCCGGATTCCTGCAAAACATTCCGGCAGCCGGAGAACAGACGGCACTCGTCGACGCTGCCTACGCTTACTGGGGCGTGGCGATCGAAGACAGCCAATCCCAGTTCTTCGACAAGGCCGGGGCCCGGCAGCCCACCGACAACAAGAACTTCCGGCAGCACGAATATGACTTTTTCGGTCAGGACACCTGGAAGCTACGGCCGAATTTTACCTTCACGCTCGGGCTGCGTTATCAGTTGAACGGGGTGCCGTACGAGGAAGGTGCAAATTTCTCCAATCTGCTCCAGGATCCGGCCACATTTGCCGCTGGGCAGGCCTTGACCTTTACGACGGTCGGGCCGGGAACCGGCCACTCGATTTATCAGCCCGACTATAAGGATATCGAGCCCCGCATCGGCTTTTCCTGGGATCCTTGGGGAAATGGCAAGACCGCGGTTCGTGCCGGATTCGGCATTTTCCATGACCGCGTGTTCGGCAACGAGGTCGAAAACGCCCGCGCCGATCCGCCGTTTCAGGCCGCTTATACCAACTTCCCGGTCGAGACCCTCAACAATGCCCTGGGCAGCGGCGGTTTCCCGACTGTCATTCCCACGCAGACGCCATCTGCCAGCGTTCCCGATGGCAGCGTCGATAATTCTACGGTCATCTTCGATACTCATTTCCCTAACAGCGCCGCCAACAACTGGAACCTGGATATTCAGCGCCAGTTGCCGGGGAGCAACGTGATCGACATCGCATATGTGGGATCGATGGGAGTTCACGTTTACGGCGAAAAGGATGGAAACCCGCCTGATCCGGGCCTGGTCCAGCAGCTGCTGGCGTACTGCGTACCCACCAATCCCGCGAATGTGGCGGGCGTCGACTGCAACCAGGAGACAGTCAGCAGCACCGCCTTGTATCTCGGGGCGACGCCTAGCCAGGGGCTCGATGATTTGCCGTTCAACGCGGTGAACAACAACGCGTTGCTGCAACCGGACTATCAACTGGACGAATTCAATTCCATTTACCACGGGCTGCAGACCAAGTTCACGCACCGTATGAGCCATGGACTCCAGGTGCAGGGCGCTTATACCTGGTCCCACGCCATGGACGATTCGGTCGATCCTTTGGGCGAGGCCATCGGGGCTCATACTTTCCCGCGCAATTCCCGCGATTTGCAGCAGGGCTGGGGCAATTCCGACAACGATACCCGGCATGTAGCGGTCTTCAACTACATCTGGGAGCTGCCCTTCGGCCGAGGCAAGGGCTATCTAAACGGCGGGGTAGTGGGGAAGATTCTTGAGGGCATGCAGTTCTCAGGCATTACCACCATTCAGTCTGGCCATCCCTTCCAGGTGCGCGGCACCGAAGATACGCAGAGAACCGGGATCAACGCCTGGGCTTCGACCAACGGCGGCGATCCTTATGCTCCGGGCAGCAGTCCCGGAATCGGTCTGGGGAAGGTTTACATCACCAACCCGGGTGTGTTTTCGAACCCGCCTTTTGGTTCTGCCGCCAACACGGAACGGAATCAGTTCTATGGGCCGGGATTCTGGGACAGCGACTTGTCGTTCGCCAAGAAAATGAGACTGACGGAACGCGTGCTGCTCGAACTGCGGTTCGAGGGCTATAACATCTTCAATCACCCGCATTTCCTGAACCCGGGAACCGACGGCGCCGGAGTGGGCAACCTGATCGGCAACCCGCTCTTCGGGGTCATCACCCAGACTGCCACGCAAGAGGATGGCACGACTTCAGCGCGGCAGATTCAGGTTGCGTTGAAGCTCAATTTCTAGCAAGCACTGTCAGAGCATCGAGGATGGGGCCGGCAGAGAATCTGCCGGTCCCATCCTTCAAACCTCAATCTCGGTTACCCGCACCTCTTGGTTCCGCATTCCGCAAAGCGATGGGTCTAGCGTTGCTCGCCCCCCTGCCGAAGCCCAGT
>PKYX01000233.1:3711-6941 GCA_003132825.1 Acidobacteriaceae bacterium | reverse complement strand
GCCAGTGTGACCTTGCACTCCATTAACGGGCCCCTGCATGCTGAAAGACTTCACGGCGACGTGACCCTCGAAGGCGCTGACGCTAACGTGGATGTGCGCGAGATCAGCGACGCCCATGTGCATATCAAGACGCTCAATGGCCTGGTCACCTTGACCAGCATCCGCGACGGCCACGTGGAGATCACTTCGGTGGGCGGCGATGTCGTCATGAACTCGGTTAACGGTCCTCTGGTCCAGGTCAACTCCAACAGCGGCAAGATCCATTACGACGGCGAGTTCGGCGGCGGCGGCGAATATCTTCTGACCAGCCACACCGGCGACATTGAGGCCTTGGCTCCGAGCTATGCGTCCTTCGACGTGACCGCGCGTTCCGAGCAAGGCAAGGTCGAGAACGATTTCCAGCTGCAACCCGAGCACACCTCCTTCGCCCTCAAGGCAGGGAGTGCCTTCGCGGGCACCATGGGAAAGGCTGCCTCTTCCGTTAAGCTGTTTTCCATCAGTGGTAAAATCCACCTCAAGAAACGCTGACCATCCCGCCGGACGATCCGGCACGTTGGCACGCATGAAAAGCGGACCGGATTCGCCTCCGGCAACCAATTCGTCTGCGCGCGGGCCGGAGCGGGCGGTTTTTCTGGTCGGCTTCATGGGCGCGGGCAAAAGCAGCGCCGGGCGCGCTTTGGCTCGGCAACTGGACTGGCCCTTTGAGGATTTGGACGAACGGATCCAGGCGCGTGAACGACGTAGCATCGAGCAGATCTTTCGTGAATCCGGCGAGCCCGAGTTCCGCCGCGCGGAACAGGACGCGCTACGCGAGCTTTTGGCGGAACTGGGCCCTTCTCCCCGGGTGGTAGCTCTCGGTGGCGGGGCGTTCGTGCGGGCCGAAAATGCGGCGCTGCTCGAACAAGCCGGTGTACCGGTGGTATTTCTCGATGCGCCGGTCGAGGAACTATTCCGGCGCTGCCAGCAGGAAAGCCAGGTGGAACGCCCCTTGCGGCGCGATCCGGAGCAGTTTCGCCGCCTGTACGAGGCGCGCCGGCCTCATTACCTGGCGGCCGCGTTGCGCATCGAAACCGGCGGCAAGGAGATAGACACGGTGGCCGCCGAGGTCGCCCGGGCTCTGGGGTTAGAGCCAAACGGCGAGTCTATCAAGGAGTTGTGAAGTGAAGGTCGGGACGACATTGGTGCTGGCGGTGCTGAGCTTGCTGCTGATTTCGGCTGCGGCCCGCGGCAAGGACAAGGAGACCCAACCCGCCGGCCAAGGTGTGGACTCGGGCTCCTTTGGCGTTTTCATGGGCGGCCAGCGGGCAGCGACAGAAACCTTTTCCATCCTGCAAAAGAATGCGGGCAGCGTCATCACTTCCGAGTTCAAGTCGGAACAGGGAATGAACCGGGCCTTGCAGTCCGCCGAGCTGCAACTGACTCCGACCGGCGAAATCGTCAAGTACGAATGGAAGGAAACCCTGCCGGAGAAGGTCGAGGCAGTAGTCCTGCCGAACGACGAGTTTCTGATTGAACGGACCACCACGAATCCCTCCGACAAGCCCGCCGAACAGCCCTTCCTGCTTCCCGCCTCGACCAGCATCCTGGATGATTACTCCTTTGTCCAGCGCGAGGTTCTGCTGTGGAAGTATCTGGCCATGAGCTGCCGCCAGGACAAAGGAGTGCTCGCGTGCCCGCTGAAGCAGCGCACTCAATTTGGCACCTTGAACCCACACGGGCGCACCTCCATGCCGGTCAGCGTGGAGTTTTCCGGAAGAGAGAGCCTTACGATTCGCGGCGTCCAACGGGAACTCAGCCGGTTCGAGCTGAAAAGCGATGCGGGAGACTGGTCTCTGTGGTTGGACGATCAATTCAAGTTGATCCGGATTGTGATCCCAGACGAGAGCACGGAAGTGGTACGAGACTAAAGCGGCCCTCTGCTGGCACCGAAGGAATAGAGATCCATGGCGCTGATCGACCTACGCACGGCCCGGGTCCTGTTTACGGCCTTGCTGTTCGCCCTGGCACTTGGTTTTCTCTATGTCGCCCATCAAACTCTGATGGCCTTCCTGTTCGCGGTATTTTTCGCCTATCTCGTCGACCCCGCGGTGTCACGGCTGGAAAGGTGGACGCGCAGCCGGGGCAGCGCCATCGCGGTCATCTACCTTCTGCTGTTGGCTCTGGTGGTGACCTTCTTCTTCTTCGTCGGTCCGAAAATCGCGCATCAGGGGCAGCGCCTGCGGGCAGCGCTTCCCTCTCTGCTCGAGCGAGTCGGCTCTGGCCAGATCGCTCAGGATATTGGAAAGGACCACGGCTGGAGCCTGGATACCCGGGAGCAGTTGCAGACTTTCCTCGCCAGTCATCGTGAAACCCTTTTGGGGATCGCCCAGCGAGCGGGACTTCGCCTCGCCGAAGCCGCGCAGGAGTCCTGGCTTCTGATTCTTACCCCCATTTTGGCCGCATTCTTTCTCCGGGACGGGCGCTCGTTCAGTGAGGTTCTACTATCCCTGGTGCAAGCCCGGCCGCAACGCGAGTTCCTGGAGGGCGTACTGAGCGACCTGAACCAGATGCTGGCGCACTTCATTCGCGCCCAACTGACATTGGCGGCATTCTCGCTTGTCGTCTACACCGCATTCATGGCAGCCATGGGGGTCCCGTACGCCTTAGTGCTCGGAACCGCCGGCGGCATGCTGGAGTTCATCCCGGTCGTCGGGCCTCTGGTGGCGGCCGTGCTGATTGTGGGAGTCTGTCTCCTGTTGAGCTATTCGCACTGGCTGCTGCTGCTCGGTTTTCTCGCCCTCTGGAGGGGCGTACAAGACTACCTCGTTTCTCCCCGTATCATGGGCAAGAGCATGGAACTGCATCCCCTCGGAGCCATCTTCGGCGTGCTGGCGGGCGGCGAGATCGCGGGCGTTCTCGGCGTCTATCTTTCCATTCCGGTGATGGCCAGCCTGCGCATCGTCTGGCGCCGCTGGCGTCTCTATGCGGAGAAGCGGCGATTTGGCCCGCTCAACGAATATTCGTTCGGGACCGAGATCACACCGCGGAAGTAGTCCAGATTTCAAGCGCTCGAGACTCGGCTTTCGCCGAAGAGCTTCGCCTCGCGACCACGCCAAGACCGAAACCGCCGCTGTTGTAGAATCACAAGCGACAATCGATAAGAATCGTGTGCGTCGCGATGCGCGTGAATCCGCGAAACTAGGGAATCTGTTCCATGATCGTGATGAAGTTTGGCGGCACCTCGGTGCAGG
>PKYX01000233.1:0-3685 GCA_003132825.1 Acidobacteriaceae bacterium | reverse complement strand
AGCGTCACTACGACACTGCCGGCGAGTTGCTGGGTACCGCCCTGTTCACTCAATTTCATTCCGACCTGGGCGCTGATTTCGAGAACCTCGACGAACTGTTGCGCGGCATCGCCGCCGTCGGCGAACTGACACCGCGCACCACCGACCACGTCGCCGCCTACGGTGAAATGCTTTCGAGCAAGATCGTGACCGCGGCATTTGCCGCCCAGGGCATGCCCTCCGCACATCTCGATTCGCGCGACTGCCTGGTGACCGACGGCGCCCATACCAAAGCCGCTCCCTTGTTCGAAGANNGCTCCCCTGTTTGAAGAAACCAACGAACGCCTGCGGACCAAAGTACAACCCTTGGTCGATGCCGGCCGTGTGCCGGTGATGGGAGGTTTCATCGGCGCCACCAAAGCCGGAGTCACCACCACGATCGGCCGGGGCGGCTCGGACTATTCCGCCGCCATCGTCGGAGCCGGTCTGAATGCCGAGCGCATCGAAATATGGACCGACGTCGATGGCATGATGACCACCGACCCTAACATCTGCCCCGAAGCCCGCCGCATTAAGGTCATCAGCTTCGAGGAAGCGGCCGAGTTGGCGTACTTCGGAGCCAAGGTTCTGCACCCGGCAACCGTGCTGCCGGCCGTACAGAAGAACATTCCGGTGTACATTCTGAACTCTCGCAATCCCACCTGTGAGGGCACGCGCATTACCGCCCAGGCCCCCAAGTGCCGGAATCTCTTCAAGGCGATCGCCGCCAAGAAGCGGATTACCATCGTCGAGGTGGCTGCGCCCCGGATGCTGCTGGCCCATGGCTTCCTGCGATCTATTTTTGAGGCTTTCGACCGCCATCGTATTGCCGTCGACGTGGTCTCGACCTCGGAGGTCAGTGTTTCGCTGACTGTCGATTCGAACGAGTCCATTCCCGCGCTGGCCGCTGATCTGGCCAAATTGGCGGACGTGAAATACGAGGGCCGCAAAGCCATCGTCTGCGTGGTGGGAGAAAACGTGCGTAACACTCCGGGCATTGCCGCCCGCGTCTTTAACGAAGTGAAGGACGTGAATATCCGCATGATTTCCCAGGGTGCGTCGGAGATCAATCTGACCTTCGTGATCGAAGAGGACGCGGTTCCGCAAGTGATTCGGCAGCTGCACAAGACATTTTTCTCGGATTTGGACCCCGAGGTGTTTGCGTAACCGAGACCTTTGACATCCCGGACAGCGGAGAACACAGGAATCAAGGCCGATGAACATTCTCATCCTAGGTCGAGGCAAGACCGGGTCGCTCGTAGCGGAGGTCGCCCGGGAGCGCAAGCACCAGGTCCACTCCTTCGATATCAATGACAACCCTCATGCCTCGGCGCTAACCCCAACCGCCCTCAAGGCTTTCGAGGTGGCGATTGACTTCACCACGCCGGAGGCGGCTCTAGAAAATATTGCCGCTTGCGCTCGCGCCGGCAAAAACATTGTGGTCGGCTCCACGGGCTGGTACGGCGAACTGCCGACGGTGAGGCGCCTGGTGGAGGACAGCGGCATCGGCTTCCTTTACGCGGGNNATTTTCGAGCGCCATCACGTCCACAAGCTGGACGCGCCCTCGGGCACCGCCGTAGTACTCCAGAACATCGTCAAAGAAGCCTCCGGCCACGAACTCGAAATCACCTCCTTCCGCGAAGGCGAAGTGGTCGGAATGCATGAGATTGTCTTCGATTCCCCGAGCGACACCATCTACATCTGCCACGACGCCAAATCGCGCCGCGGATTCGCCGAAGGCGCAGTGCGCGCCGCCGAATGGCTGGTCGGTAGGAAGGGATTCTTCGACTTCAAAGATGTTTGGCGCGAGCTGTAACCCCGGCGGATGAACAGGGGGTTCCGGCCGGCAGGGCTCCTCCCCGCCTGCCGCGGAATTTGCTGGAATCGAACACCGGGGAGGATCAGGCCGAGCTTCTCTAGCGGATGAGCCTCGGGACTGAGCCCGAATTCGCCGCCGCACTTCCGGAAAGTCCCGAAGGAAACCGAGCGCAGGGCCATCGCCCAGGTTTTGCTCTCCCGCGCATTCGCGCTATCTTATATAGATCATGCAACTGCGAGGCTGTGGAACTGCCCTAGTCACTCCCTTTCAGCAGGACGGCTCGCTGGACGAGCCGGCGCTGCGCAATCTGGTGGCGTGGCAGGTGGAGTCCGGAATCGATTTCCTGGTCCCCTGCGGTACTACGGGAGAGACCCCGACTCTTACCCCCGAGGAGTGGCGGCACGTCATTGATGTCACGGCGGAGGTCGCCGCCGGGCGTGTGCCGATCGTCGCCGGTGCCAGTTCAAACTCGACCCGGGACGCCGTTGAGCGGGCCAAAGAGGCCGCCGGGAGGCCGGGGGTGACCGCCATCCTCACCGCATCGCCCTACTACAACAAGCCGACCCAGGAAGGACAATACCGGCATTTCCAGGCCATTGCGGAAGCCATCGACAAGCCGGTCATTCTCTATAACGTCCCGGGGCGGACCGGCACCGTCATCGAGCCCTCGACCATGGCCAGGCTGGCCGAGATCCCGAATATCATCGGGGTCAAGGAGGCCACAGGCAACATTACGCAGATGGCCGAAATGTGCAGCGCCGTGCCGGAAAACTTCCTGGTGTTCTCGGGCGACGACGCCGTCACCCTGCCCTTGATCGCCCTTGGCGGCGTGGGCGTGATTTCAGTCGTGTCCAACGAAATTCCGCGGGAGATGGCGGAGTTGACCCGCGCGGCCCTGAACAATGACTGGACGACGGCGCGTGCCATCCAGCGCAAGTATCTGCCGCTGATGCAGGCGAATTTCATCGAGTCGAACCCTATGCCGGTGAAGGCCGTCCTGGCGATGATGGGCAGAATTGAAGAGGTTTACCGCTTGCCCATGTTACCTATGCGGCGCGATACCCGCTCCAAACTGCAGAGGGTCTCGACCGAGGCCGGGCTCATCGCGAAGGCCGCCTCGGCTGCGGCAGACGCCGCTGATTTCTACATCTACGAGAACTGGCTGGCTGGCCCGCACAAGATCGTGTTGCACCGCTCCGCCTGCGGGCATTGCAATCACGGAAAGGGCCGCCCCGCCGGCCATGACGCGAATCACGCCCGCTGGCACGGTCCCTATCCAACTCTGGCCGAGGCGCGCGAGGCTTCGCTCAACATTCCGGGCGTGCTGATCCGTAGCGAGTGCAAGTGCATCTAGAAGCCGTTGATGGTGAATGGACGATGGACTCAGGGAGCAGCTTGACCAGGTTTTCAGTTCGCAGTTGACAATCCACCAGCAACGATCTTCAATCAACCATTCCCATGCAATCTCTTCAGTCCGCCATCGAACGCCTCGCCTCTCTCGGCGAGGTAGAACGCGATCCCGACGCGCGCAAAACCTTTCTGGACTTTCGCGACGAGCTCACCCAAGGCAAGATCCGCGCCGCTGAAAAAGTCGACGGGCGCTGGGTGGTCAACCTATGGGTCAAGCAGGGCATCCTGCTCGGATTNNCGGTTCACGGTTCGGGACCGGGTGCGCGTGGTCCCTGGCGGGTCTTCGGTCCGCCTGGGCGCCTATGTCGCTCCTACGGTCATCTGCATGCCGCCCATGTTCATCAATGTCGGCGCCTACGTGGATGAAGGCACGATGGTGGATTCCCATGCGCTGATCGGAAGCTGCGCGCAGATCGGGAAGAACTGCCACATTTCCG
>PKYX01000496.1 GCA_003132825.1 Acidobacteriaceae bacterium | reverse complement strand
TGTGATCGCCGAAATGCAGCACCGCGAAGCCGACGCTCAAGCGCGCGCGGGTGATGTTTGAAACAATGCGGGCGCGACCGAGAGCAAGCTTTGTTTTCCCCGACTCGAGTACGCGCACCTCCTGCAAATCCACGCGGTAGCTGTAGATCGAACCCCGGTCGTGGTAGCCGTCGAATAGTGAGCTGATGGCGTAGTGTGCGCCCACCCCCAACAGGTCCAACATGGCGGGTCGGACCAAGCGCTCGTAGACGTGGCGGCCGTTCCCGTAATCCGGGATGTTGCTCCAAGCCGCTTCCAGGCGAAGCAAGAATTCCTCCTCGCGGCCTTTGCCGAAGAGCTGCTCGCTCAGTTGAACGGCGCGGCCGGCGTAGCGGAGGACGTGCACCGTCTCCGTCCCCGTAAGTTCATCGAAGAACCAGCCGCAACTGGTATACATCAACATGAGATTGCGCTGCACTTCGAGCAGTCTTAAAACGCGCACTTGGTCCTCGAGAGAAAGGTCTCGCGCCGCATGGCGCGCCAGAAAGGCTTCTACCGTGCCCGGCGAACGATCGAGCACGACCTTGATGTAATCGTCACGTGCGGCCCAGGCGTCCCGCAGAAGTCCCTGTGCGCTGAGTTCATAAGTCGAGGCGAGATCATCGCGCAGCCAGTCCATGGCGTCCCGCAGGGGCTGCCGCCAATGCTGGCGCCAGGAACCGCACCCGCCGGAGTTACAGCCGCAATCGTTCTGCCAGCGCTTCACGCCGTGTACGCAACTCCACGAAGTCTTCTCGACGATTTCCACTTCATGCGATGGCGGGTGCTGGGCCAGGTACTCCCCGTAGTTGGTGATGGTTGCCAGTTGATTGCGCTCGATGTAGTCGAGCGCGTAAGCCAGAGCCATATCGCCATGGGCATGATGGTGACCATAGGTCTCGCCGTCGGTCGCGATATGGAGCAATTGCTCCCAGGGGCGCTCGGCGTTGAAGCCGCTGAGCAGGCGGTTGGCAAAGTTCTGTCCGTTGACCAGCAATTTTTCGAATGCGATCGCGTGCGAGATAGGGCCATCGTAAAAAAACAAACTGATGGTGCGACCCGACGGAAGATGGCAGGTGTAGGGGCGCGTGGGATCGATGCCGACGCCCTCGAGGTTGAGCCATTCCTCCCAAGGCTGGTGGCGCATGCGACGCGCCTGATGCGGGGCCAGAATGGTGAACTTGAGGCCGACCGAACTGAGCAGCTCGAGTGTCTCCAGATCCACTGCCGTTTCCGGCAGCCACATGCCCTCCGGGTCTCGTCCGAAACGGTGCTCAAAATCGCCCATACCCCAGAGGATCTGGGTGGCCTTATCGCGCGCGTTTGCCAAGGGGAGGATCAGGTGGTTGTAGGCCTGCGCTAATGCGGCCCCATGACCCGAAAACGATTGCTGGCTCTGGCGGTCGGCCTCGAGCACCCGCTCATAGACGTGCGGCGCGTTGTGCTCCATCCACGAAAGCAGAGTCGGGCCAAAGTTGAAACTAATGCGGGCGTAATTGTTGACGATCTTTGCGATCCGGCCGGCTTCGTCGAGGATCCGTGCCGCGCCGTTGGGAAGATAACACTCGGCGGCAACGCGCTCGTTCCAGTCGTGGTAGGGAGAGGCGGAATCCTGCAACTCGACCGCTTCGAGCCATGGATTTTCGCGTGGCGGCTGGTAAAAGTGACAATGGACACACAAATAACGTGCCATCAGGCGTCTCCGGAAGCGGTCCTAGTAGTCGACTCGGACCCACTTCCCTCACAACACCCGACTCGTAAGCGCGACTCGGGGCTCACTGGCGCTGACCGGACCGCGCTCAACGCCGTCGGTAAACATAGCGCGTTATGGCCGCGAGCGGGATAGGCGAGTATGGTACGTCCGATGGTTCATGACGCGATTCTAGATACGGCACGTCGAGAGGGAATCGTTCCAAGAAAAACGCCCGCCATTACGGGAGTGCGGCAAGCAATTCGCCGAAGGCCTGGGTGTAGCGGTGCTGCCCGAACCCATGGCCCTGGATCCCTACCAGGGGAGCATTGTCGACCCGGCCACGCTGCATAAGTACGTCTACACACGGAACAACCCGGTGGATCGTGTGGATCCTCGCGGCACGGAGGATGTAGAAGGAGAAGCAGAAATAGTAATCCATCCTGCGGGCTCGCCATCTGTGGCGGCCCCTCTGTCCGGCGTGCTCTGGGGGCTTGGCGGGGTCCGGTTTTGCCCGGCGGGCCCTACTTGTGGGTCCGATGGTGGCATTACGCCACGAGTAATCCTCAGGTGCCAGGTTCCAGGGGGAAAGGCGGACCGGGCCTCTGTCCGGAACTGGACGCGAACCTCCGTTTTCGAACACATGCCCTTCTGTAATCGATGGTGTCGCCCGCACACTGGGCTTGCTCTGCAATGAGATAGCCCTGGGCTGCGATGGGGCCCTTGGATTGCACCTCATGCCGGATCGGCGGGAGCGAGCGATTTGCACATCCTTCTGCAAGACCTGCGGTATGCGTTGCGTCAGTTGGCGAGGGCCCGGGGATTCACAGCAGTTGCCGTATTGACTCTGGCTCTCGGCATCGGGGTGAACAGCGCCCTGTTTTCGGTCATCAACGGGGTCCTGATCAATCCTCTGCCGTTTCCGCACCCAGACCAACTGGTTGCAATCCACGAGAACAAGCCGAATTTTGAAGGAGGCTCCGTCTCCTATCCCAATTTTCGCGACTGGCAGAGAGACAATGACAGTTTTTCGGCAATCGCGGTGGCGCGGACCGCGAGTTTCAGCCTCACCGGGACTGGCGAGGCCGAGCAGGTCAAGGGCGAGTTTGTTTCCTCGGATTTTCTGGCGGTGCTCGGGGTGCGACCCATTCTCGGGCGCTCCTTCGCGCCCGAGGAGGACCGGATCGGCGGAGCGCCTCTGGTGCTGGTCAGCGAAGGTTTCTGGAAACGTAAACTGGAGGCCGGGCCGGACGTTCTGAATCGGAGTCTCACTCTGGATGGGAAGAACTACAGCATCGTGGGTGTGATTCCCTCGAGTTTTCATCTTCTTATTCCGAGTTTCCGGGATCCGGCGGTGTATGTACCTATCGGACAATGGACCAACAACTTGCTCCTCGACCGCGGCGCCGGGCTCGGCATCCATGGCATCGGCCGGCTCAAGCCCGGAGTTTCGCTCGAGCAGGCCCGGGCCGACATGAGGACGGTTACCGAGGACCTGGCAGCGGCCTATCCCGATACCGACAAGGGCATCAGCGCAAAACTCGTCCCCCTGAAAACCCAAGTGGTTGGTTCCATCCAGTCGTCGCTTCTGCTGCTTCTGGCCGCCGTCGGGTTTGTGTTGCTGATCGCTTGCGCCAATGTGGCCAGCCTGCTGCTGGCGCGCGCCGCCTCCCGTTCGCGGGAAATGGCCGTGCGGGCGGCGTTGGGAGCGGCACGCACCCGGCTGATCGGACAACTGCTCGCGGAGAGCGTTTTGTTGTCGCTTTCCGGCGGAATACTCGGCGTGCTGCTCGCCGCCTGGTGTCTGCGCGCGATCCCTTTAATCTCTTC
>PKYX01000410.1:2481-4247 GCA_003132825.1 Acidobacteriaceae bacterium | reverse complement strand
CCTGCCCCTACCGAGCCGTGCCGGATTCGAGCCTCGGGTCGCGGCTCGAGGCCCTGAGCATGAACACCAATTTCATCGCCGGCATCCTGGTGGCTCGCATGATAGAAGGGATGCGGTTTGCCGTGGGTCCGACCATCGTGGCCCGGCGACGAGTCCTGCTGGCCATGGGAGGGTTTGAGCGGCTGAAGGATTATCTGGCGGAAGACTTTGTCATGGGGAGATTTGCCGCCGAAGCCGGATACGGCGTGATTCTTTCTTCTTATGTCATCGAACACCACATTGGAAGCACCGATTTAGGCCACAACGCCGCCCATCGCCTGCGCTGGGCTCGCAGCACCCGGCGTTCGCGGCCGCTCGGGTATCTCGGGCAACTGTTCACCATGCCGTTGCCGCTGGCGCTGCTGCTCTGCGCCGCGAAGCCCGCCTGCTGGCCGGTGTTGCTTTTGACCTTCGCGGCGCGGGCCATGGCCGCTTACGTGGTTTCGGCGCGCGTGCTCGAGGTCAAAATCAACTGGCTGCTGCTTCCGCTCGAGGACATCATCAGCTTCGGCTTCTGGATTGCCGGATTCTTCGGCAATACGATCATTTGGCGCGGACGGCGCTACCGTCTCCACCGCGACGGCCGTTTCGAACTGTTGAGCCCTTCCTAAACTGTCTCTGAAGATGGATCGAGCGAGATGTGCTCTAGGCACGAGTCCGCACCAATTTGCCTTTCTTCAACTCGAATGAATCCCCGCGCCAGGTAATCATGTGCCCCATGAAACCGCCAAGCCAGATCAACAGTGCCACGCAGTCTCGCAAGGGGATTAGACCCAGCAGGGAGGGCACGCAGGGATCGCGCAGGGCTCCCCGCCCGACCACCCAGGCGGCAAGAATCCGCAGCGCGAATGCAACCCCCGCCAACTCCCAGGCCCACACGGACCGGGGGGCGCCAGCTAAGGCGATCAAGGCCCAGGGGATGCCAAATGTCAGCCCCAGACCTAGGTAGCCCCCGGGGCGGGAATGGCGCACGGTGCGCGCCCAACGCAACTGGTGGCTTACAAATTCCCGCCACTTGTACCGGGGGAGGAAGGTGTCGACTACCGTTTCAGACAGCTTGACCTTCAGGCCCTGCGCCGCGACGCGGCGGCCGATTTCGTAGTCGTCGGCCAGATAGTCCGCCAAGACCTCAAAACCGCCCATTGCCGCCAGGTCGCGGCGGCGAAAAGCGAGCGTAGAACCCAGCCCGAACTTGATTCCACCCTCGAGCAGGCGGGCCACAAGCACACCCGCACAAAAGTCGGTGCTGATGCCAAGCGACTCCAGACGCGAACCGAGAGTGGGACTCGGCACACCGCGATACAGGCACGTTACCAGGCCAATTGCCGGGTCCAGCAGGGGTGGGACGACGCGGCGCAGGTAGTCCGATGGCACACGAATGTCAGCGTCGTTCACGATCAACTGTTCATAGCGTGCCTGGGGCAGCATCTGTGCCAGACTGCTGACCTTGCGGTTCGCTCCCAGGTTCTTCTGGCAAACCACCAGGCGGATGGGGAGGGCAGGGAACTGGACTTTCAATCGTTCGACCAATGCGATGGCCGGATCGCCCGCGTCACTGACGCCGAAGACAATTTCATACTCGGGGTAGTCTTGCCGACAGTGGCTCTGGAGGCTGTCGAACATTCCCGGGTCGGTTCCCTTCAGGGGCTTCAGAATCGAGACCGGGGGGAGAGCCTTCGGCTGGAGCGGGAAGCGGGCGGCAGCGTTCTGCTCCCGTATAAAACTAA
>PKYX01000410.1:0-2464 GCA_003132825.1 Acidobacteriaceae bacterium | reverse complement strand
CAAAGCTTACCAAACCTGGCGGCCGCGTCGGCGGCCAACCGGCTACTCATAGCGGAGAGACTCAATGGGGTCCAAGTTGGCAGCTTTCCAGGCCGGGTAGATGCCGAAGAGCAAGCCCTCGGCGCCGGCAGCGACCAGCGCGAAAACCGCCCAGAAAACCGACATCCGAGCCGGCAGCGAACTCCAAATGGCAGGTATGGTCCAGGTGACGAGTGCCCCAAAGGCCAGTCCGAGGACGCCCCCGAGCGCAGTCAGGGTAATGGCTTCGAGGGTAAATTGCGCCAGAATGTCGAATCTGCGGGCTCCAATGGCCTTTCGCACCCCGATCTCGCGAGTGCGCTCGGTGACCGACACCAGCATGATGTTCATCACTCCCACGCCGCCCACCAGCAGGCCGACGCTCGACACCGCGAACATGAAGATGAAGATCATGCCGGAGAGCTGCTTCCATAAATCGGACATGGCGTCCTGGGTGAAAACCTCGAAGCCGTCCGGTTTGTCTGGCGGGACTTTGCGGACGCGGCGGAGGGCGGCGCGGATCTCATCCATGGCCTTCGGGAGGTCGGCCTGCGAAGTCGCCTTGGCGCTAATCCAGAAACCCTGCAGCTCGGGATGCAGCTTGTGGAAGGTGCTCCAGGGGAAAAAGATCAGATTGTCTTCGGCGTTCTTACCGTTCGAAAATGCGCTTTTGCGCTGCGCCGCTACTCCGATAACCGTNNAGAATGATGACGGGAGAGTGGTGCTCCTCGTCGATCTCGGTAAACCAGCGGCCGGAAGCGACGCCCAGGTCATAGACATCTTTCCAGGTGTAGGTATCACCCTCGAGGATCGTGTTTTTCACCCGACGATTGCCGTACTTGACCGTGTAGGTGCCCGAGCCGAATTGCGGATCGGCATAGCGGAGGCCAGTGGTGACGGCCTGGACATGGGGAAGGCCTTCCAAGGCTTGGTAATCTTCGAAGGTCAACTTCTTGCGGGTCCGCATCTCTTCGGTCGGTCGGGTAAGACTGAAAGGCTGGATGTGGTAGACGAAGATCAGATCGGACCCCAGGCTGGTGATCGACTCCATCACCTGGTCGTTGAGGCCGCTGACCACCGAAGAAATGGCGATGACGACCGCGACCCCGATGACAATCCCGAGCACAGTCAGCCCGGACCGCAGCTTGTTGCTGCGGATGGTGTCGATGGCCATCTTCACGATCTCGCCGTAGTCGCTATTGCGCATAATGAGGAACCGAAAACTCCGCTAAAGCTCGAACCGCAGGGCCGCAATGGGGTCCATCAGCGCGGCCCTGCGCGCCGGGTATACGCCAAAGAAAAGACCGACGCTGGTGGATACGATCAAAGCCGCGGCCACTGCCCACAGCTTAATGGCAGAAGGCATGCCGACGATTGCAGTAATCACCTCCGCGAACAGGATTCCACCCACCACCCCGATGAGCCCCCCGACCAGGGCGATGGTAGCGGACTCGATCAGGAACTGGAGCAGGACATCGTGGGCGCGCGCGCCCATGGCTTTGCGAATGCCAATCTCGCGGGTTCGCTCCGTGACCGAGACCAGCATGATGTTCATGATGACGATCCCGCCCACAATCAGCGACACCGCGGCAATCGCGATCATGGCAATGAAAAATGTTCCGGTCAGGTTGGCCCAGATGCCCAGCAGGCTGGCGTTGGTTTCAACCTCAAAGCTGTCGGATTTGCCCGGCATATCGTGGCGCAGGCCACGCAAGATCACGCGCGCCTCATCCATGGCGGTCTCCAGCTGGTTGCCGATGCCGGCGGCCTTGCCGAAAAGCGTAATGCTCGTGTGAACGCCGTACTGCTTCAGGTAGACGGTGATGGGCATCAGGACATAGTTGTCGCGGCTCTGGCCGAGAGTCGTGCCTTGCTTCTTGCCGATTCCGACCACCTGGTAGGGCAGGCCGTCCACCCGGATCTCTTTCCCGACCGGGTCCGTGCCGGGGAACAGATTGTCGACCACGTCGGTGCCAATGACGGCCACGCTCGAGCGGGTGTTCTCGTCGGTCTCGTTGAGCATGCGCCCGTTCGCCAGGTCAACATTCAGGATGGGCGCCATCGAGGGCGTGATACCACGGACGGCGACCCCGCTCATCGACTGCAGCTCGTACTTCACGCTCCCGGTGCTATTTCCTTCAATTGCGCCAATCGAGGAACAATTGCGGCAGCCCCCGAGCACCGCCCGGTAATCCTCCATGGTCAGGTCCTTGCGCTTCATGCCTTCCATGTACTGATCGAAGTTGGTGATGACGGGCGCCATCTTACTGACAATGAAAACGTCAGCCCCCAGATTGAAGACCTTCTCTGCCATATAGCTGTTGATGCCGTTGACGAAGGTGACGACGGCAATGACCGACGCGATGCCGATGACGACGCCCAGAAGCGTGAGGACCGAGCGCAACTTGTTGGCCCATAACGACTGCAAGGCGAGACGGATGGCTTC
>PKYX01000041.1 GCA_003132825.1 Acidobacteriaceae bacterium | reverse complement strand
CGCTCATGGTGGTGAAGGGTATATAGACCGTGCGGTTGATATCGTCGTTTCCCTCCTGCATTTTTGCGCTCAAAACACCGACGACTTCGAAGCTGAGACCGTCGACCCGGATGTGCTCGCCCAGCGCGTTGCGTCCGGAAAACAGCTTTTCCTTTGCTTCCGAACCGATCACCGCGACCCGTGCTCGCTGCACCTGGTCTTCCATGTTGTAAAAACGACCTTGCCCCAGCTTGAGCGCGCGGATCGACAGCACACTCGGATCATTCCCGCTCACCCTAAATGTGAAATCTCTGTTGTCGTATTGGACGTTCGCCTGTTTCTCGACAGTGGGTGTGATATGAATAATCTGAGGAAGGTTGGTGGCAAGCGCCTCGACGTCATCCTGCGTAAATCGGATTTGGACTCCCGATTTCTGGCCGCCGGCCTGCACGGAAGTTTTTCCCGGGATCACGATGACGAGCTTCGTGCCGAAGTTCGCAAAGATGTTCGCACAGGCCTGGCCAAAACCGTCCCCATAAGCGAGCAGCATGACCACGGTCGCAATGCCCCAGGCCATGCCCAGCATGGTCAGCAGGGAGCGTCGGCGGTTGTGTTGCAACGCCTCGAAGGCTTGTCGTCCGAGATCGCCAAGCATGATTACTCCTGTCGCAGCGCTTCCACGGGAGGAAGCAACGCTGCTTTGCGCGCGGGATAAAGACCGGCCACAATGCCGGCCAACGACAATGAAAGAATGGCAACCACAGCGGAAGCCGGCACGATACGCGGCGTGTCGAATCCTTCCGGGGCGGGCAACTGCGCCAACAGAGCCACGAAGGCGGTGGTGATCGCCAGGCCGATGCCGCCGCTGAACGCGGTGAGGAATGCTCCCTCGACAAAGAATTGCGTGAGAATGTTTTTGTGGGTTGCGCCGAGCGCTTTGCGCAGGCCGATTTCTCGAGTGCGTTCTGTCACCGACACCAGCATGATGTTCATGACCCCGACGCCTCCGACTCCGAGCGTCACCGCACCAATCAAGCCCAGCACCACCTGCAATCCGACGGAAAATCCGTTGAGCATGGCGCGATCCTCAATCGTGTCCCATACCGGCGTCGCCTTTTCGTCTTTCGGGTCAAAGTGATGGCGTCTTGCGACCACTTCGCGCACCGCGGCCAGCGCTTTCTTCTCTAGTTCCGGCGCTGCGGGCTGAATGATGATCATCGCGGGATCGCGCACGTCCACCAGATCGCGAAAAAGCGCAAAAGGAATAAATCCGTCTTCATTGTCAGGCCCCTGGTACATCGAATCCTGGATCTTGTTCCGCAGCACGCCGATGACTTCGAAATCCATGCCTCCGATGCCGACCGACTGCCCGACCGAGGGTGCGCCCTGGAAAATCCGTTTATTGGCATTGAAGCCAAGGATCACCACGCGCCGATTTTCTGTAAAGTCGCCCTCATTGAAATATCGCCCATCTTCCAGATCGAGCTTGCGCATTTGCCCGTAGGGAAGTTCCACACCGCGCACGTTCAACGAGACCACGCGGGTTCCACGCTTGAATCCGAAGTCGCGGTCGATTTCGGGGCTGACCGCGCGCACTATGGGCACTTCCTCGCGGATCGCCTCGACGTCTTCGTATTCGTAGTGAACGGGCCTCCCGGCTCGTTGCCCGCCCGCCTGCAGGCTGGTTTGCCCGGGCCACATCACAATGACATTGTTCCCCATGTTCAGGAAGGCATGAAGAACGCTGCCCCCGAGCCCTTGTCCGTAAGCCAGCAGGATTACCACCGAGGCCAGACCCCACACGATACCCAGCATGGTCAGCAACGAGCGCAGACGGTTGCGCATCAGCGCTTGCCAGCTTTGCGAGATGAGCTCTTTGAGGAACACGGTCGTCAGTCTTCGGTTCTCGGTCGGCGGGCAAGTAAAATCGCCCTATATCGGCCGACGCTCTCCGGGCTTACTCGATATCAATGCTGCCCGACCCGGTCTCGGCTTCGACCGACACTCCGCCGCCGTGGACTTTGCCGCGGATTTCCTTGTGGCTCTGCGAGCCTTGCTCGGTAATCGGAGGGCCGACTGAAAGCGATCCAGAGCCGGTATGGGCATAGAGGTCAAACGCGGCATCGGAGGGGAACTTCAGATGGATGCCGCCCGATCCGGTGTGCAGAGTCCAGGCTCCTGTCGGGGAGCCCTCCGCGCGAATGGATCCGCTGCCGGTTTGCGCCTCGAGCGAGCCGCGCACGCCCCGAAGTTCGACGCTCCCCGAGCCGGTA
Source organism: Acidobacteriaceae bacterium (assembly GCA_003132825.1). Classification (GTDB taxonomy): domain Bacteria; phylum Acidobacteriota; class Terriglobia; order Terriglobales; family Acidobacteriaceae; genus PALSA-270. Next base: position 1,165 of record PKYX01000041.1, on the reverse strand, counting down.
TCCACGTGCACCGACCCAGGTGCTGTCTGTTCGAGCGTCACTTGCCCACTGCCGGTATACCCTTCAAACCCACCCGCAACGTCGCTGGCGTGGATCGAACCGCTGCCTGCCTTGGCGCGCACGTTGCCCTTGACGTGATCCAGGTTGATGGTTCCTGAGCCCGTATCGGCTCGCACCCCGCCGCGGATATCGGAGACCTGCACGCCGCCCGACCCCGCCCCAGCCTCAACCGGGCCTTCGATGCCTTCCACTTGCAAGCTCCCGGAGCCGGTATGGGCTTGCAGGCGAGTCTCGACCGGAACGATGACTTCATAACTGATCGAGATATTGCGTCGCAGCTCCGGATCATCGAGGTGACCGATGCGAACGTCGTTGCCACTCTGTTGGATCGGCGGGTTGGCCTCGATGCGCCTGATCCTCGCTTCTACATCGCCACTGTCGCCAAACCAGTTCATGGAAGCCCGAATTCGTGCGGTCACCTGGATCCGATTGGAGGACCCGGTGCGAATGTCGATACCGCCAGAGCCCGTCGTAATCTCGAGGTTGACCGGCCCGGTCACGCTCAGAGAGCGCTCAAACGATCCCTCATCGACCGCTGCCGCAGGCAGCGCCAGAAAACCCACCATGATCAGAGCAGCACCCGTCAGCAGGATCTGCCGGGCGATTCGTGACGATTTCATCGTTTTCTCCTCACTCATAGTGCAAGGCCTCCACCGGCTGCATCTCCGCCGCGCGTTGTGCCGGATAAACCCCTGCCGTAACCGTGATGACCGAAAGCGTCAGCACGGAGGCGAGGATGGAAATGGGGGAAATGATGGGATGAGGCACGAAATCGGGCAAAGGAATGGTGTTGAGCGCCACGCACAGGCCTACTCCAAAAGTCAGTCCCAAAGCCCCGCTGGCCGCGGTCAGAATGGCCGACTCGGCAAAAAACTGACGCAGGATATCCTGCCGCGTGGCTCCGATTGCCTTGCGCATACCGATTTCGCGGGTACGCTCCGTCACCGACACCAGCANNCCAGCATGATGTTCATCACTCCAATGCCTCCCAGGCACAGCGTGATGATGGCAACGCAGGCGAAAAATATGGTCACCACGTTGAAGATGTTCTCCACCAGCTTGGCGCCGTCCATGGTGTCCCAGACGAAAAGCGCATCTTTGTCCG
>PKYX01000205.1 GCA_003132825.1 Acidobacteriaceae bacterium | reverse complement strand
CCTCGAGCACGGTGATGATTTCCTGCAAGGTCTTTGCCGCCAACTCCGGCCGTGCCTCGCCGACTGTCAGCCGCACCACATTGGCATGCCCCGGGAAATCTCGCGAGCCAGCACCGTAACCGGTCCGCTCGATCGTCATCTCCGGGAACGAGGCGAATCTCGCCGCGAGCGTCTTCACGATCGCCGCTCCGGTCGGGGTAACCAGTTCCGCCTNNCCTTTCAGCAACTCGACGGTTGCAGGCGCCGGCACGGGAAACGTCCCGTGCGCACACTCAACCATGCCCCCGCCTACGTTCAACGGCGAACACACGATCTCGTCCACTCCGAGCGCCTCCCGGCCAACTGCGGAGCACACGATATCCACCATGGCATCGACGGCGCCCACTTCATGAAAGTGAATCTTTTCGATATCCAAGTTGTGAATCTTGGCCTCGGCCTCCCCCAACGCCCCGAAAATCCGAATCGCCGTCTGCTTGGCGGTTCCGCCGATCGCGGCCCTGCCGATAATCTCGCGAATCTCCTTCAGCCCTCGAGTGCGTCCGTGTACGTGCTCATGGGGGAGCGGACGGCTCGCCTCTCCTGGCTCCGGCTGATGGGGATGGTGTTCATGACCCTGATGCCCGGATTCATGAGGCTTCGATTCGTGATGTTCCGATTCACGATGAGGTGGCGGCAAATGAACGTGCTCATGTCCAGCCGGCTCCCGCGCCCGATCCGTCTCATCTCCGGCCGACACATCCACCTTGGTGGCCGTAATCCCGCTGCGATCCACGCGCGAAATTTTCACTCGCGCCCCAATTTCAAGTGCCGCAGCCGTCTCTTCGAGCAGCCGCGCCGACACCCCCGCATCCACCAGCGCCCCCAAGAACATGTCGCCGCTGATGCCGGAAAAGCAATCGAGGTAAGCGATGCGCATAGACGTAAGGACTAGAATGTTGGTCTTTGGTCATCCGCTCACCGGGAACGACGGGTGAGCCGCGAATTAACGACCAACAACCGATTTTTCATCATAGGGAACGTGCCCCTCCCCGTCAAACCTCACTCCTACCCGCAGTTTGTTACAATCACTGTTTCTTCAATGAGTTAGAGGGACTCTTGTATCGTCATCTGGAACGCCGTCTCGCCCAGCAGGTGCGCGATTTCCTAGGTCGCACCTATAGCCTCGATCTGCCCCAAATCGCCATCGAGCAGCCTCCCAAGGTCGAGCTCGGGGAGTACGCTCTTCCCCTGGCTTTTGAGCTGGCCAAGAAGCTGCGCAAGGCTCCGCGCCAGATCGCGCAGGAAATCGTCGGTGGTATAGGCCCGATTGAAGGCTTCGAGAAGCTGGAACTCGCCGGCGCCGGCTACATCAATGCCAGGATCGAGCGTGCGCCCCTGGCCGCCGCCCTGGCCGCGGACGAGAAACCGAAAGCCCTGGTGCCCCAGGGAAAGATTCTGGTCGAGCACTCGAGCATCAATCCCAACAAGGCGGCGCACATCGGCCACTTGCGCAATGCCATCCTCGGAGACACGTTCGTTCGCCTGCTGCGTTTCGCCGGCAGGGAAGTGGACGTGCAGAACTACATCGACAACACTGGCGTGCAAGTCGCCGACGTGGTCGTCGGATTCCTGCAGCTGGAGAAAAAGTCACGCGCCGAAATCGAAGGGCTCAGCCGCCAGCCGCGTTTCGATTACTACTGCTGGGATGTCTACGCCCGGGTTTCGCAGTGGTACGAACGCGACCCCCAGAATCGGCAAGCCCGTTTGCACACTCTGCATGCCATCGAGGAAGGCGGCAACGAAACCGCCGTTCTCGCCAACCTGATCTCGGTGGCCGTCTTGCGTCGTCATCTGGAAACCATGGACCGGCTCGACATCGAGTACGACTTCCTGCCCCGCGAAAGCGAAATCCTCCGCCTGCATTTCTGGGATGCGGCCTTCGCCAAGCTGAAGGCCAGCGGCGTGCTTTCCTTCGAAGCGGAAGGCAAGAACAAAGGCTGCTGGGTGATGCGGCGGGCGGGAACAAACTCGACCGCGACCGGCGCCGAGATCACCGAGGTAGATCAGAAAGTGATCGTGCGCTCGAACGGAACCGTCGGCTACGTCGGCAAAGACATCGCCTATCACATGTGGAAGTTCGGATTGCTCGGCCGTGATTTCGGCTACCGCAAGTTCTACCGCTATCCCAACGGCCACGATTGCTGGATTTCCTCGGTGGAGGGCGAAGAGCGCCACCCGCACTTCGGCGAGGTCGCCGAAATCTACAATGTGATCGATGCCCGCCAGTCGGAGGCGCAGAACACCGTGATCGAAGCTCTCCGCGGTTTGGGGCACAACGACGCTGCCGGCCACTACACTCATTTTTCCTACGAAATGGTCGCCCTGACTCCGCGCTGCGCCGCGGAGATGGGTTATGAACTCTCCGACGAGGACAAAGCCCGGCCCTACATCGAGGTCTCGGGCCGCAAAGGCTTTGGCGTGAAGGCCGACGATCTGCTTGATACTCTGATCGCCTCCGCCAAGAAAGAGGTGGATTCCCGCCATCCCGATCTGAGCGAGCCCGAACGCGTGACCATCGCCACGCAAATCGCCAACGGCGCGCTGCGCTACTTCATGCTCAAGTTCACCAAGAATTCCGTGATCGCATTTGATTTCAAGGAGGCTCTGAGCTTTGAAGGCGAGACCGGCCCGTACGCCCAGTACGCAGGAGTACGCGCCGCCAATATTTTCCGCAAAGGCGGCTTCGACCCGGAAGCCATCTGCAGAGACCTGGCCCGCCATCCCGCCGCCGAACTCGACCGATTCCTGAGCGGGCAGGGCGCCGACGAACTGTGGGAGCTGTGGCTGGCGGCGTCGAAGACTTCTTACATTGTGGACCAGTCGATCGCCACCTCCGAGCCGGCCTATTTGGCCAAGCACGCGTTTCAGCTGGCGCAACTTTTCAATACCTTCTACCATCGCCATCCCGTTCTCGCCGAGGCCGATGAAGGGCGGAAGAAATTCCTGCTGGCGACGGCGGCCATATTCCTCCGCGAATTGACTCGGGTGCTCGCGGTCATGGGCATTACGCTGCCGCCGGTGATGTAGCGCCGGCTACCATCCTCCGGAGTGTTTTCGCTTATACCACAGTAGCTTGCAGCCGGGAGCTTCGGGCCGGCGCATCCTGGCACTCGCCCGCCGCATCTCAGTTGCTGAAGAGGCCGCAACCTACGCTCGAAAGCTGTTCGACGAAGCCTCAGGCGAGTGCTTGAGCAACGGGGCGTGATGAGAATGCAAGCCATGTTCGGTGCCTTCGTGACCCTGCTGCTGATGGGGACGGCGCTCGCGCGACCGGCGGCCGACAAGAACGCTCCACCCTTTCCCGGAACCCTCGTCAACGCCCGTTACGTCTATGTCACCAGCTACGACGGCGACCAGTTCAATCCCGGGGTTCTGCCCCAGGATCGCCGTGCCATCTCAGCCGTTCAGGACGCCGTCGAGAAATGGGGCAAGTGGGTTGTCGTGTACAAACCACAAGAGGCCGACGTCGTGCTGATGGTCATGAGCCGGCCTTCCGAAGATGTGCTAGCGGTCTACGATTCCCACGGGTGGCCAGCCAATGAATTCCTGTGGCGGGTGAGCGCCCGGGAGGGTCTGCAGAAGAACGAGACTCCGCTTTTCACCCAGATGCGAAAGGCCTTTGAGAAAGCTGCCGCGAAGTAGCAGCGGGAAGTAGGGCCGGGAAAAGACCTGCGAACCCTAGGAACGATGGCCACGGCCTCCGGCCATCATCAGACCTGCACCCACCAGAATCAGGACGATGCTGACCGTCGGAGAAACCCGCTCACTGCTTTGCGTCTGCACCCCGAGGTGGAGATCGCCGACCGTCATGCTATGGTCCTCCCGGTGGGGGACGGGAACGAAAAAAGAAAGAATGCCCAACCCCAGCACCACCAGTCCGGCCGCCAGAAAAGCTTTCATCGAGGAGTCCCTCCCGAGTCGAATTTAGGATCTCGCGGACCGCTCGAGGACGGTTTGGACCGAGCGCTCGAGATCGGGCGATACCCGCCGTCCGCCGAGACTACGGATGAATCGGCTTATCCCGCGAAGTCCTTCACCAATTCCACCAGGCTGCGTACCGCAATGCCCGAGGGACCTTTGGCAATCCACGGCTTCGGGTCATCCATCCAAGCGGTCCCGGCGATGTCCAGATGCAGCCAGGGAGTGTCTTCGGCGAATTCCTTCAGGAACATGGCGGCGCTGCTGGCGCCGCCCCAGCGTCCGCCGCTGTTCATAATGTCGGCAATGTTTGAGCGGATGAGGTCTTTGTATTCCTCACCGAGCGGCAGCCGCCAGAACTTCTCGCCGGCTTTGTCGAGCGCGCGGCGGAAACGCTCATACAGGGGGTCATCGTTGGCGAAGACGCCGGCATTGGCCGAGCCAAGCGCCACGACGACCGCCCCGGTCAAGGTGGCCGCATCGACCAAATGCGTGCAGCCAAGCTGGCGGGCGTAGCAGAGACCGTCGGCCAGCACCAGGCGGCCTTCGGCATCGGTGTTGATGATCTCGATGGATTTGCCCGACATGGCGATCTGCACATCGCCCGGCTTCTGCGCCTTGCCGGAGGGCATGTTTTCGGTCGCGCAGACGATGCAGGTAACCTTCACTTTCGGATTGAGCAGCGCAATGGCCCGCATGGCGCCCAGCATGGCGGCTCCGCCGGCCATGTCGTATTTCATCTTCTCCATGCCGTCCGCGGGNNGGCGCCCCCGCCGGTTCATGACGCAATACGATCAGAGCGGGCGGCTCATCCGAACCTTGCGCTACCCCCCAAAATGCCCCCATCTTCAATTCCTTGATCTTGTCCGCGCCAAAGACCTGGCATTTCAGGCCCACTTCCTCCGCCATCTTCCGGGCCTGTTCTGCCAGAACCGTGGGCGTCATGCGGTTGGAGGGCTCGTTCACCAGTTCGCGGGTGAAGTTTTGGGATTCGCCCACGATGCGGGCTTCCTCGAGCGCCCGCTGCAGCTTGGCCTTGTCGCCGCGGGCGACGACCGTGAGGGTGTCAATGGTCTGGTCTTTGCGGTCGCTCTGGTAGGTATTGGAATCGAAATTACCGACGAAGGCCCCTTCCACAATCGCTGTGACCGCGTCCGCGGCTTGCCATCCGCTCTCCGGAGCGATAAAGGCGAAGCTGCGCAGGCCGCGGGACTTGAGCGTGCGCACGGCAGCCCCGGCGAGGCGGCGCAGATCGAAAGCGGAGAAAGTCTTGCCGTTGCCACCGCCGAGCAGCAGGAGTCGTTTGGCCTTCAGCTTGGCGGGATGGTGCAGCATGGTGATTTCAAACGTTTTTCCGGTGGCTTCGCCGCTGGCGACTACTTCGGCGGCAGCTTCTTTCAAGGCCTGGTCGCTCGTTTCGATCGAGAGCTGCGGCTTGTCGATTTCAGCGGCTTTTTCGCCTCGATCTTTTGCGCTTCGATCAAGTACAACGGCGACTAGACATTCGGTTTCAACTTCGGCGGGTGCGGAGAGGGAAAGATTAGTTTTCATGGTTGTCGTTGTCAGTATCGTCGGCGGACAGGGAATTAGGCAAGGAACACTTCGAATCAAAGCGCAACGATCGTGATTCCCCGGTTGCGCTTGCCCAGATCGGGATCTGCCTTGAGCTCAGGGCGAAGGTTGATGAGCGCCCACGCCTGCTCGTCGGATCGAGCCCAGTTCTCGCCGAAGATGCATCCCCGAATCTCGCCCCGGCCGGCCATTTCGATGAGATGTTTTTGCACCGCAACACGAATTTCGCCGCCAACTCCGCTCGAACCATAGCCGTGGATCAGTTTCAGGAGCGTCTGTTTTTGCTGGCGAGCGGCGGCCAGCTCCCGGTCCAGTTGCTGCAAGGCTTGGTGGACCAAGGGCATTCCGGTTTTGAGATTGACGGTCTTGATGGCGAAGCCCCAGATCCTCGATCGATGATCGCCCCACAGGCCACGCGGGCGAGGGCGCTCCACCGAATGTCAGCCGATCCGAATATTAGTGTCCCTTTCGCACCCGGCTCATGGCTTCACGGGTCTCTTTGTCTGCCGTCCTCCGGCGCTCGGTCTCTCGCTTGTCCCAGAGCTGCTTGCCTTTCGCGAGAGCCAGCTCGAGCTTGACCCGGCCGTTCTTGAAATACATGCGGGTGGGGATCAGGGTTAGCCCGCGCTGCTGGGTCTTGCCAATCAGCTTGCGGAGTTCTTCTTTATGGACCAGTAACTTGCGGGTGCGCAGCGGGGCGTGATTGAAAATATTGCCGTGCTCGTAAGGCCCGATGTGGCAGTTGAGCAGCCAGAGCTCGTTGTCCTTGATTAGGCCGTAAGCGTCTTTCAAGTTGGCCAGGCCGGAGCGGACGGACTTGACCTCGGTGCCGGTCAAGGCGACCCCGGTCTCGAACTTCTCCAGCAGAAAATAGTTGTGGGCGGCTATACGGTTGACGGCGGCGTCGCGTTGACCAGCGGCGGTGGGGTCGCGGCGGGGGTTCTTTTCCGGGTTCGGTTTGGTCGGGTGCGCGGGCTGGCGAGCCATGATCGATCCCTAGGTTACCTCATGGGAGCCCGGGCGGTGGGAGGACTGGCCCGCCAGCCTCGGGCGGGTCGACAACCCCACCGTCGACGGGTGGGGGGGGCGGCCAAACCCGCCTCCAGCCGCCGGGTCCGGGGCAGAGGCCCCCGGGGACCCCTTACGGCCGCTCGCGCTCGCCCCCCGGAAGGCCCCAGCATCGACCTTTTGGATCCACCGTTCGGACTAAGACTTATGAGTGTAACTACCTGCTGTAGCTTGAGTTTCGGCGGGCGCGCCGATGGTATAATCGCCGGGTTTGCTGTCTTCTTTGGTACTTCTCGAAAGCCGAAGCCCCCGGGCTGTGCCTAAGTCTGATAGAAGATCCCTAAGGAACTGAGGGAATAAGTGATGACCCGACTGATGCGCCCGGTGGCTCTGGTTTTGCTGTTGGTGTCCCTTACCCTGCCTGTTGCCGCCGACCAGGCCAAATCCTGGTACGAAAAGGGCCAGGACGCCGAAGCCCGGCAAAACTACGAACAGGCCTACGACGACTTCAAGCAGGCCTACGACCTGAAGCCGAAGGACTTGCGCTATCGCTCGGCTTTCGAACGGCTGAAGTTCCTGGCCGGCGCCTCCCACGTGCATCGCGGGAAGCTGCTGCGCGAGGCGGGCAAGCTCGAAGAGGCCTTGGCCGAGTTCCGGAAGGCGGCGGAGATCGATCCTTCGAGCTTTATCGCCCAACAGGAAATCCGGCAGACCCAGAGGATGATCGAAGCCGCCAAAGCGCCGGCGCCGCGCTCGGAGGCCGCTCCACCCGGCATGTTGGAAAGGCGCCTACAAGAGGCGCAGGGCCCGGTTGAACTGGCTCCCATCGCAAACCTGCCCATCACTCTGATGGTCACGAACGACACCAAGCAAATTTATGAGACGGTCGGGCAGCTAGCCGGAATCAACGTGCTGTTTGACCCCGAATACACCTCCCGCCGCATCCGCATCGAGCTGAATGGGGTGACCTTGCAGGACGCGCTACAGATCATTGCGCTCGAGTCCAAAACCTTCTGGCGGCCGGTTACCTCCAACACGATTTTCGTGGCGGCGGACAATCAGCAAAAGCGCAAGGAGGTCGAGCAGAGCGTCATTCGGACCTTCTATCCATCGAATCTTGGCCAGCCCACCGAAATGCAGGACGTGGTCAACACGCTCCGTCAGATTCTCGACATCCAGAAGGTCCAGGCGCTGCCGGCCGAAGGCGCCATCGTAGTGCGAGGCACCCCGGACCAGTTGGCCCTAGCGGAGAAGGTGATTGACGATCTGGACAAGGCCAAGCCGGAGGTCATCGTAGATGTGGCGATCCTGCAGGTGAACCGGGACAAAGCCCACACCTTGGGCATCAATCCGCCCACCAGCGCCACGGTGGCCCTGCAGAACAATATCAATACCACCTCCTCCACCACCAGCACGACCACCACCACGGGCGCGAGCACCAGCACCACGGGCACTCCCAACCAGGTCAACCTGAACCGGATCGGAAATTTGAACGCCACCGACTTCACCGTGACCATTCCGCAGGCCACGGCCAGTGCGTTGTTCAGCGACAGCGACACCAAGCTGATCCAGAATCCGCAAATCCGTTCGGTGGATGGGCAGAAAGCCTCGCTGAAGATCGGCGAGCGGGTTCCGATTGCGACCGGCTCCTTCCAGCCGGGCATCGGAGGCGTGGGTATTAACCCGTTGGTCAATACGCAGTTCCAGTACCTCGACGTGGGCGTCAATATCGACATTACCCCCAAGATTCACGCCAACGACGAGGTCTCGATGAAGATTTCGATGGACATCTCGTCGGTGACCGGCACCTCGAGCATTGGCGGGATTGATCAGCCGATCATTGGCCGGAAAACCATCGAACATGAAATTCGGCTGAAGGACGGGGAAGTAAGCTTGCTCGGCGGCATGCTCGAAGATCAGCAGACCCGCTCGGTCAGCGGCATTCCGGGGCTGTCGCAGATTCCAATCCTGAAATATCTGTTCTCCCAGACCCAAACCGACCATAGCGAGAATGAGATCGTCTTCGTGCTGATTCCGCACATTGTGCGTGAGCCCGATTTCGACGCGGCGAGTGTCAAAGCGATCGATGTGGGTACCGCCAATTCCATCCAGCTGCGCCGGATCACTCCGCTGGTGGCTCCTACGGCGGCTCCAGCGGCCCCTAACCAGGCTCCCGCGGCCGCGCCGACGACGCAGAATGCGGCGCCCGCGCAGGCGCCGCAGCCCGCGGTTTCAGGAGGGGCGAGCTTCAGCTTTGACCCGCCGTCGGTCACCCAGGCTAACGGATCGAGCTTCGCGGTGAACATCCTGCTCAGTGGGGCGCAGAACGTTTACTCCGTGCCCTTGCAGGTCAGCTACGATCCCAAACTGCTGCAGGTGGCGAATGTTTCGAACGGAAGCTTCCTCTCGCAGGATGGCCAGGCGGTTGTCCTGGCTAATCGCGACGACAATACCGCCGGAACGTTGCAGATTACGGCTACACGGCCGCCCGGCGTCGGAGGGGTGACCGGCCAGGGCGCGATCGTGACCTTGACCTTCATGGCCAAGGCTGTCGGACAGGGCACGCTCACCATTTCGAAGGGTGGGGCGCGCGATCCCGCGATGCAGGCCATCCCCGTGATGGGGGCGGTGGCGTCGGTGACGATTCAATAGTCGAAATGAGATAATTTCTTACGATGGCTGTGGGCTTGGGCACGGACAGAGAGGTGAATTCCGAACCGGGTTCAGCCGCGCCGGTAACCTCACGCCCTCGTTCGACTCCTCAGTGCATCAAGCTTCGCTAGCCGCTGCGAAAAGCAACGCATCCAGTCGCGAGCCGTATGTATGAACCGAGCTACCATCAGCTTCGAGCGACCGAACCGAACGCGCCGGGCTGGGCGCGGGTTCACGCTGGTCGAATTGATCGTCGCCACCTCGATTCTGATCATTCTGACCAGCCTCGCCATTCCCATGGCGCGGGTGTCGATCAAGCGGGAGAAGGAACGCGAACTGCGGCGCGATTTGTGGGAAATGCGCGACGCCATTGACCGCTACAAAGACGCCGCCGACCGCGGCGCTTTCCAGACCAAGGTGGATTCGGGCAACTATCCGCCTGACCTGGACACCCTCGTCAAAGGCGTGGACATGGGCGGCAAGAAATTGCGATTTCTGCGGCGCGTTCCCATCGATCCGATGACAGGCACGACCGAGTGGGGAATGCGTTCCATGCAGGACGACCCGGACTCGGACTCCTGGAGTGGGGACAACGTGTTTGACGTGTTCACCAAGTCGGACGGCGCCGCGCTCGATGGCACCAAGTACAAGGACTGGTAAATGGCAAGACTGCAGGCAAGATCGAGTCGCGGCTTTACCCTGATCGAGCTGATGATTGTGATCAGCATGATCATGATTCTGATCGCCATTGCGATCCCTTCCTACAACCAGTCGATCATCCGCTCTAAAGAGGGTGTGCTCAAGCAGAACTTGTTCACCCTGCGCTCCCTCATCTCGCAATACACCCTGGACAAGCAGAAGGCCCCGCAATCGCTCGATGATCTGGTTTCGGCGGGGTACATCAAACAGATTCCAACCGATCCCTTGACTGCTAAACCCGACTGGACCGTCGAGCAGGAGGAAGACACGCTCATGTCGGCCGACGAGCAGTCGGGCGGGATCGATGACGTGCATAGCGCCTCGGACCAGACCGGCAGCGACGGGACGGCATACAGTTCGTGGTGAGGTAGCCTTCCGCCATCGCCAGTCCGCCCTTGCCGCGCCCCACCTTCCGCAAGTATTTCCCTCGCAGAGATCGGTTCGATGGCTTGCCATGGCCGCCAGTTTTGCCGCGCCGGTTCCGACGGCTGGGATTCCCTTGCGCATTGAACCCCGCCGGATGAAGCACTACCATGGAGCCATGCCGGTCGAAACCGAAATCACGCAGTCCACCTACACTCCGATTCGCGCCCCGCGCGGCAGCGAGATTTCCTGCAAGGGCTGGCAGCAGGAAGCGGCGATGCGTATGTTGATGAATAATCTTGACGAGGAGGTCGGAGAGCGGCCGCGCGATCTGGTGGTCTATGGCGGCACCGGGAGGGCGGCGCGGAGCTGGGAGGCCTATCATGCCATCGTCCATGCGCTCAGGAACCTGGAGAATGACGAGACCCTGCTGGTGCAATCCGGCAAACCGGTGGGCGTGTTCCAAACCCACGAATACGCGCCAAGGGTGCTGATTGCCAATTCGAACCTGGTCGGGCATTGGTCGAATTGGGAGAAGTTCAACGAACTCGAACGCGCCGGGCTGATGATGTATGGGCAAATGACGGCGGGTTCGTGGATTTACATCGGCTCGCAGGGGATCGTGCAAGGAACATTTGAAACCTTTGCCGCGGCGGGAGAGAAGCATTTCGGCGGAGATCTGGCCGGCAAACTAATCGTCAGCGGCGGCATGGGCGGCATGGGCGGAGCCCAGCCACTGGCTGCCACCATGAATGGCGCGGCGTTTCTCGGGATCGACGTCGATCCAGAGCGCATCAAGAAGCGACTGAAGACCGGCTATTGCGACTTCATGGTCACCACCCTCGAGGAAGCACTCCGCATCCTGAAAAACGCGGTTCGCAAACGGGAAAACGTTTCGGTCGGGCTGGTTGGCAACTGTGCCGACGTCATTCCCGAGTTGGCGGAACGCGGCGTGGTGCCGGACATCCTCACCGACCAAACTTCGGCGCACGACCCGCTGAACGGCTACCTGCCGAACCAGATGACCCTGCCGGCGGCCCTCGAACTGCGTCAGCGTGATCCGCAGGCCTATCAGGAGAAGTCGCTCGATGCCATGGCGCGGCACGTCGAGGCCATGTTGCGCTTGCAGAAGATGGGCGCGGTGACGTTTGACTACGGCAACAATATTCGGACCTTTGCTTTTGGGCGTGGAGTAAGAGCCGCCTATGACATTCCGGGATTTGTGCCCGCCTATATCCGCCCTTTGTTCTGCCAGGGCCGGGGGCCGTTTCGCTGGGTGGCGTTGTCCGGGGAAGCCTCCGATATTGCCGTGACCGATGAGCTGGTGCTGGAGTTGTTTCCCGAGAATCGCATTTTGCGGCGCTGGATCGATCTCGCCCGCAAACGAATCAAGTTTCAGGGGTTGCCGGCGCGCATCTGCTGGCTGGGCTACGGCGAACGCGCCCAGTTCGGGCTGGCCATCAACGATCGGGTGAAAAAAGGAAAACTCAAAGCGCCCATCGTGATCGGACGCGATCATCTGGATTGCGGTTCGGTGGCGTCGCCGTTCCGCGAAACCGAGCGCATGAAAGACGGCAGCGACGCCGTGGCCGATTGGCCCTTGCTCAATGCTTTGCTGAATACCGCCGCGGGCGCGTCTTGGGTTTCGATTCACAATGGCGGCGGCGTGGGCATCGGCTACTCGCTGCACGCCGGGCAAGTAACAGTGGCGGATGGCACCGATGCCATGGCCAAACGCATCGAGCGCGTGCTCACCACCGATCCGGGGATGGGGATCATTCGCCACGCGGACGCCGGCTACGATGAGGCGAAAGAATTCGCGAGCAAGAGGCATGTGACGATTCCGATGGGCTAGGATTCGGCTGGCGCCGTTTTGCCGGCATTGCCGATTTCGTCTTCGACCCCCGTGCCGATTCTCGGAATGAAGCGCCTGCCGGTTCGGCTACTCGGCCAAGCGGCGGTGGCAGTTCGCGTTTCTCCTCCGGCTGCTAAACTCGAGGCGTGACGGTTCCGAAAAGGGTCGGTCCGCGCCAACCAGCGGCTGTGCTGCTGGTCAACATCGGCCAGTTGCTCACTCTGAGCGCTCCCGGCCGCCAGCCGGGTCCGCGCCGGGGAGTTGCCTTGAAAGAACCTTCCATCATCAAAGACGGCGCCGTCCTTTGCCTCGGCGGCAAGATCGTCTCGATCGGCAAGACCAGGGATGCAGTTCGCGATCCCTGGCGAAAGAAAAACCGCGCCCGCATCGTCGAAATCGACTGCCGAGGTCAGGTGGTGCTGCCCGGGTTTGTCGATTCCCACACTCATCCGGCGTTTATCGGGCCCCGGCTGGTCGACTTTGAAAGGCGCATTGCCGGTGCGACCTATGAAGAAATCGCCGCCGCTGGCGGCGGTATTCGCTCGAGCGTCGAAGCCGTACGCAAAGCCGACAAAAAGGACCTGGCCGAGAGAGTTCTGGGCGCTCTTCATGAAATGGCTTTGCAGGGTACGACGACCGTCGAGGCCAAGTCCGGGTACGGGCTGACCCTCCACGCGGAACTCAAGTCACTCGAGGCAATCCGCGACGCGGCCCTCCGCTGGCCGGGGACCGTCGTGGCAACTCTCCTGGGGGCGCACGTCGTACCCCAGGAATTCCCGGGCGGCCCCGAGAAATATTGCGAGCTCGTCTGCCAGCATATGATTCCGCGTGCGGCCCGGCGCAAACTCGCGGCCTTCGTGGATGTCTTCTGCGACCAAGGAGCTTTCAGCGCCGAGGCCACGGAGAAAATCTTTACGGCCGCGAGCCAAAACGGGCTGGGAGTTCGCGCCCACGTCTGTCAGCTGAGCGAAACCCTCCTAGGGCCGCTGCTGCGCTTCCATCCGGCGTCGCTTGACCACCTCGATCAGGTGAGCGACCGGGATATTGTCCAACTGGCGCAGCATGACACGGTAGCGACCCTGCTGCCGGGAGCAAACTATTTCCTGGATTCGGGGTCTTTTCCTCCCGCTCGCAAGCTGATTGAGGCCGGCGTTCCGGTCGCGCTGGCCACCGATTACAATCCCGGGTCGTCTCCGACGGTCAGTATGCCGTTTGTGCTCTCCCTGGCCTGTACTCACATGAAAATGTCGCCCGCCGAGGCCATCGCCGCAGCCACCATCAATGGGGCTTGGGCGCTGCGGTTGGCGGATCGTAAGGGCTCGCTCGACCCGGGGAAAGATGCCGACCTGGCGGTTTTTGAGGCCAGCGACTACCGCGAAATTCCTTATTGGTTCGCGTCGAACCGTTGTCGGCTTACGATCATGCATGGTGAGGCGGTGTCGAATGCCGGNNGACTTCAAAACCTGAGCGAATTCCTCTGGCGCTCCTCTGGGTTTGCCTGCTGTCGTGCTGGGCCGCCGGGCAACGCTTGCCCCAGATCGCCATCCCGGAGAATTATCGGCTGAGCTTCGCTCCCGACTTCACCGCGGAAAACTTCGCGGGGGAGGAAACGATTCAGATTCGGGTTCTTCAGCCGACGTCCCGGTTGGTTTTGAACGCCGTCGGAATCGATTTTCAGGAGACGAGTATCGCCAGCGGGGGTGCGACCCAGATGGCGAGAGTCGCCATCGACGAAAGTCGTGAAACCGCCTGCCTGACGGTCGACCAGCCCCTCGAGCCAGGGTCCGCCACAGTCCAGATTCGCTATACCGGAATTCTGTCCAACGATTTGCGCGGGTTTTATTTGGGCACAAACCAGCAGGGGCAAAGATATGCGGTGACACAGTTCGAGCCGACCGATGCGCGGCGGGCGTTTCCTTCCTTTGACGAGCCCGCCTACAAGGCGACCTTCGACATTACGGTGGCCGCTCCCGACGGAATGGTCGCGATCTCGAATGCTCGGGTGATTTCCGATCGGCCTGGCCCCGGGAACGGAAAGCATTCCGTGCATTTCTCTACTTCGCCCAAGATGTCTTCTTACCTCGTGGCGGTCGCAGTCGGCCAGTTTGAATATCAGGAGGGGTCGGCCGACGGCATCCCCATTCGCGTCTACACCACGCCGGGAAAGAAACAGCTCGCGGGCTTTGCGCTCGATGCCGCGGAAAACATTCTGCGCTACTACGACCAGTATTTCGCAATCCAGTACCCCTACGGAAAACTGGACCTGATTGCCCTGCCCGACTTCTCGGCGGGCGCCATGGAGAACACCGCTTGCATCACATTCCGTGAGTCCGATCTTTTGCTGGAGGAAGAACACTCGTCGGTGGACCTCCGCAAGAAAGTGGCGGCGGTGATTGCCCACGAAATGGCGCACCAATGGTTCGGGGACCTGGTCACCATGCAGTGGTGGGACGATGTCTGGCTGAATGAAGGCTTCGCCACCTGGATGTCGAGCAAGCCGGTCGAGGCGTGGAAGCCGGACTGGAACGCGCAGCTCGATGACGTGCGCGACGCGGGAGAAGCGCTGGGAGTGGATTCTCTGGCCAACACTCGTTCCGTCCACCAGACGGTGGAAACTCCGGCAGAGATTCTTGGACTGTTCGACGAGATTGCCTACGATAAGGCAGCCGCCGTGCTTCGCATGATCGAGGCCTATGTGGGTCCGGAGACCTTTCAGGCGGCCGTGAACCAATACCTGAGGGAGCACGCCTACGGGAACGCCCGGGCCGAGGACTTGTGGAATGCGCTAGCCCGGGTTTCGAAGAAGCCGGTGAACGCGATTATGCCGACGTTCATCGAGCAGCCCGGCGCCCCGTTGGTTAGCGTGACCACCCACTGTGCCGGTGGTTCCACTGCGGTGGGTCTCGAGCAGCAACGTTACTTCTACGACCGCACCAGACTTGACGCCGCAGGTCATGGCCCTGGGAGGGATGAGCTCTGGACTATTCCGGTCTGCATGAGAGCCGACATCGATCGCCGCGATACCAGGAGAGAAGCGTGTCAGCTGCTGGACAAGAAAGACGACACGTTCACTTTGCCCGGCTGCGCGCGCTGGGTATTCACCAACGCCGACGGGGGCGGATACTACCACTCCGGCTATGATCCGGAGGCTGAACACACTCTGGCGCAGGACGCAGAGACCCTGCTGACGCCGGCGGAACGCATTCGGCTACTGGGGGATGTGTGGGCTTCGGTGCGCGCCGGACGGGAGCCCATTGCGGACTACCTGGAGCTTGCAGAAAGCATGCAAGGAGAGCGCAATCCTAGCGTCCTCGAGCAGTTGCTCGGGCCGTTGGATTATCTCGGTGCCTACGTGGTCAATTCCGAGGACCGCTGGGCCTATCAGCTTTGGGTGCGCCGTCTGCTCGCGCCCGCCGCGAAGGACCTCGGCCTTTTGCCAAACCCGGGCGAGAGCGAGGGTCAGACCATTCTTCGCGCCTATGTTCTGCGTTCGTTGGGCGCTACCGGTGGCGAACCGAGCGTACTGGCCGAAGCACGACAGTGGACTCACCAGGTGGTAGAGGCCGGTGCCCCACTCGATCCTGAATTGGCGCCTGTTTTTTTTGCTCTGGCGGCAGCGAATGGGGACGTTGCGCTCTACGACAAGATAATGGCCGACCTGAAAGAGGCCAAGACTCCTGAGGAGTACGACCTATATCTCAGAACGATTACCCGTTTCAATAGCTCGCAATTGCTGCAGAGAACACTCGACTACGCCTTGTCATCAGAGGTGCGGTCGCAGGATGCGGCCCGGCTCCTCGCTTGGGTCCTACAGAATCCCGCGGGCAAAGATCTCGCGTGGAACTTTGTTCGCTCCCATTGGTTCGACATCGCAGCTACCGGGGGCCCATTTGCAAACGCGGACTTGGTCATGGCCGCGGGTTCCTTTTGCGACGCAGCGAAAGGAGATCAGGTGAAGGCCTTTTTCTCATCCCAGCCAACTCTCATCGCGAGCCGAGTCGTGCAGCAGTCTCTCGAGCGCATCAACGATTGCGTCGACCTGAGATCACAGCAGGAAAGTCAGCTGGCCGCATGGCTGGAACAGCACGAGGGCGTTACGAAGTACATGAATCGAGCGCCAGCCCGGAGCGAACCGAGGTCGGTCACCACGGGATTTCGTCAGGCCGATGGCATGGTTGCACCTGGGCGTTGAGCGAATGCGGTGCGGTTGCTATAATCGGTCCGTCCAGGAGTTCCCAGCGTTTTTTGCATGCCTGCGTTGGCCGGCAAACTCCGCACAGCTCTAGCGTGTTCAACGGTTCGCACAGCACCGTCAGTGCGGCTGTGGCTTGGGATGTGGCCAGGTAGCTCAGGTGGTAGAGCGCAGCCCTGAAAAGGCTGGCGTCGGCGGTTCAACTCCGTCCCTGGCCACCATGTTTTCAATCACTTAGAAGGATTTTATCGACTTTTACACAGTCGCCGTGCGACTTCCTTGGGCTGATAGCAGCCCAGCGTTTGCTGGAACCCCTCTAGATTCATCAAATTACATCGAATGAGTCGCATAGAGCGCAGACTTTGGCAGGCTGCGCTGAAAAGGTCCTGAGAATTCGCCACCGAGGCAATCGATCAAAATAATTCAATTCGGGGGTTGTTTCTTGGCTAGTATGACTCGGTTCCTGCGCGTTCTGACGATTGCCCTGGTTGTTCTTGCCCTTGCTTTCAGTGGCGTATTGCTGATTCGAGATGCGGGAATCGGAGCTATTCGGTCACATGAGACCTGCCGCGCATGCCGGCGAACTTGAGACGAAACTGCCTCGCCGCGCTCCAACTGGCTAGAAGTCTTCACGCGGCCGGGCACGGATATTGTTGTTCTCGGGAGTGTTGTGATTCTTGTTATCGTTATTCCTCTTTTTAGAACCCCAGCCCAATCCCCTGGGCGACCGATAAACTTCGGTTGATTTCCCGGGCGGAGGTCTTCGAGACATCGGCGCCGAGTTGGGGGCCAAGTGTTGCCATGTCGTCGGGGAAGACGGTGGCCTCGTGACCTTCGCTGACTGCCGATCGCAGAAGAGAGTGTTGCCGCGATGAACTTCTGACGAAAGAGCTACGCCAGTTGGCCACTCTAGGTGCTCAGCGGTAGCCGCGCGCGAGGAGGTATTTCGCGCCAGCCTCGAAGGCTTTGGGACCGGGCACGAAGAACCCGAAGGCATCGGCCAACCGACCGATCACATTGAACGAGAAACAGACCGCAAGCGCATCCTCGATCTGTCGGCGCGAAGCGCCGGCAGCGAGGACTGCTCGCATGTCATCCGCATCCACCGCGTGCTCGCGCGTCAGCTTGCCCAGCATGAGGAGCGTCGCCCGCAATGGCTCCTCGATGGCTGCGGTGTCGAGATCGGACAACAACGCGGAGACCGTTTTCCCGTCGCGATAGGCCCGTTGCGCGACCGCCGCGTGCGCCTTAGTACAGAACTCGCACTGGTTGGTCTTCGCGACGAACGCGGCAATCAACTCGCGATCACCGACAGACCAAGTGGAGGGTCCGCGCATCGCTTCATGGGTCACTCCCTGCATCGGCCCGCCGTAGAACTCCGCCCGGTATTTGACCAGCTTGACGACGTCGAGCACCGGCTGGCGCGAGACCGTTCGAATGAGCGCGAAAAGTGCCTTCGTACCGAAACCGTGGCCGCTATCGAGGATTCGAAGCCGCATGCTCACTCCTTCCCGGTCGCGGCCTCAAGGGCCGCAAGTGCCGTGTCGTACTGCCGAGTGGCTTGCCCGATCGCGGCGCACACCACGATTTCGAAGACCTGATCTTCACTTAGACCCGACACCCTCGCGGCGATGATGTCCTCGTCGGTGACCCTATAGGCATGCCTGGCAACCTTGTCGACTAGCGCACCTAGTGGTTCGGCGAGGCCGCTGTTGTTGAACGCGGCCCGACGCTCGGACGGCGACGCCTTGCCTGCCCCTTCCAAGATTCGCCTTGCCAGCGCCTTTCGCGCCTGTCTGATATCCGACATGTCTCCTGTCTAGGCCGCAGCAGAACGGGCGAACGCCTCTAGGAGGCGGCCCCAATCGCCTTCGGTGTCGAAGATTCGACGCATCTCGTCGCGCCGCGCCCCATAGCGATCGAGATGACGATGCTCCAGTTCGACGCGTGTACGGTCGCTACCGTCGGCGCTGAAGCGCACCTCGATTTCAGTCTTCAGGGTTGGGTCATACTGCCACTCGGCGCTGATATCCCACGAGAGCACCAGGCGCGAGTGCGGTTCCCACGCGAGTACACTGCCCCACTGGCACGTGCTTCCATCGTCGCCGCGCTCGTACCAGCGGCCCCCGACGCGCGGCTCGATCACCGCGTCTACTGCATTGGCCTTGCCGATTTTGTAGGATGCCAGCGGCCACCACGCGCCCATCTTCTCGGTGAACACCCGCCACGCCACAGCCTGCGGTGCCTGAACGCTTACGATCTTCCGCACGCAGTTCGCATCGGTACCTCTGGACATCGTCGGCTCTGTCATTGTTTCCTCTCCTTGGTTGCTTCCCGTTCGGCCATTACCTTAAACGCGGTGAGCGCCTCATCCCAGAATCCCTCCAGCCACTTCCGCAGCGACTCAATGCCCCGTGTGTCGACTGCGTAGACCCGTCGCGTGCCCTCGGCATGAACAGTCACTAGTCGTGCTGCCTTGAGGATCTTCAGGTGCTGGGAGACTGCGGGGCGACTCACCTCCATCCCTTCGGCGATCTCGCCTACGGATCGTGAGCCGCCGCGCAGGCGCTCGAGCACTGCCCGCCGGGTATGATCTCCCAAGGCATTGAGGACTCGTTCTTCGTAAGTAATCACTTACAGTAAGCTATCACTAACGGAAATGGCGGTCAAGTTCGCAGTTTAGCTTAGCGTAGCTAGGGAAGTGCCTCAAGCGCTTGATAGAGGGTCGATTCGGTGGGTCCCTTCCCCTCGGGGGCAAGCTCAGAAACGACATAGCTCTGCGCACCACCCGCGCTGGTCACCCACGATTTCTTGGCGCTTATGCGCACGCCGTCACCATACCGATGTGCGCGGGATATAGGCGCCCAGAAATGGCTGGGCGAGCCGGCTTCACTGAAGGCTAGCGTGGATAAATGGCGGCCCGCACCAATCTCCTGCAGTATGGGCGCGAGTGCCTGAGCCGCCCTTGGGCGCGCTGCCGAGATAGTCGCGGTGCCGAGGATGTGCATCAGGTAAACCATAGCGACAGAAGCGTCTGCCTCGGCGAGCGTCGCCGTCACGACGGCAAACGTGCGGGGACCTAAACCTGAACCGCCAAAATCCACGGGTAGTAGCAGCCCAAGCAGTCCACACTCACCAAGTGACTCGACAGCTTCGGTAGAGAATCGTCCCGCCTTGTCGTTTTGCCCTGCGGACGGCGCCATCACCCGACTGGCGATCTCACGGGTTTTCAAAACGGCCGCGTCATGAGTCATGATCGCACCGGACTACCTGGCGATCACGACGGTAGTGCAGGAACTGCTCAGCTTGGGCAGATCGCGGTTAGCAGCCATGCGGATCGGCAGCGTGGGCGTTGCCCGCGAATGACCGGACGATAAGAGTCAGGCTGTAGTAGTGCGCCTTGCAAGCGTCGTCGTCCAGCACATCAGGAGGCCGCATCGCTCTACTTCTAAGCACGGTCTGGTTGCGGCGAATAGTCGTTGCGGCAGTGCTCGGGCCTGCCGCACGTATGCTCTGGCTGTTGCGCTAAAGGGTATGGGATACTGGCACGCAACTGGTGTTTCTGGAGGAGAATCGCACATGAAGGCCGTCTGTCTTATCCTGGCAATACTGGTTTGTTCTTGTACCTTGCTCGCGCAACAACCGGCACCATCGCCTAATTGGGACGCCTGGAAATTCCTGATCGGCAAATGGGTGGGCGAAGGAACGAGCGATGTCGGACAGGGTGTAGGGTATTTCACGTTCGAGGCAGGATTGAATGGCAAGGTGCTCGTCCGCAAGAATCATGCCGACTATCCCGCGACCAGGGAGAGGCCAGCTGTTTCTCACGAGGATCTGATGATTGTATTTGCCGATCCTGCCACCCAACAGAAGCGGGCCTTCTACACCGACAGTGAAGGGCATGTAATTCAGTACACGGCAACCTTGTCGAATGACGACAACACTCTCACGTTTCTGAGCGATGCACTGTCAACGGCCCCGCGCTTTCGGCTGACATACATTCGCACAAGACCAGGCCAAATGGCCCTAACCTTCGAAATCGCGCCGCCGGACAAAGCGGACCAGTTTCAAAAGTTGATCGATGCGACCGTGCGGAAATCCGGCGATGGCAGCTAATGACATGGGTGTAAAGACACATTGGGAAAAGGTGTACAAAGCTAAGGCTCCGGACGCCGTGAGCTGGTACCGTCCCCATTTTGAAACTTCAATAGCGCTGATCGAACGAGCCGGGGCAGAGCCCGCCTCTTCCATCATTGATGTGGGAGCGGGCGAGTCAACGCTAGCCGACGACCTCCTGTCGCTCGGCTACGAGAACATCACTGCTCTCGACATTTCCCAGATCGCGGTCAACGTTTGCAAGAAGCGTCTGGGAGCCACAGCGAGCCGCGTTCGCTGGTTGGTCGGCGATGTCACGGCGGCCGAATTGAACCTGGGCATTCATGATGTGTGGCACGATCGTGCGGTGTTTCATTTTCTGACGACGGTTGAACAACGCATCGCCTACGTACGGACTGTCGCACGATCAGTGAGACGGGGAGGCCAAGTGATCGTCAGCACGTTCGGACCGGAGGGGCCGTCAAGGTGTAGTGGACTGGATGTCGTGCGCTACAACGCTGAGACACTGCATCACGAGTTCGGCAAGAGCTTTCGTCTCGTTGAGAGCTTTGAAGAGCTTCATCAGACTCCCTTCGGAACCACTCAGCAGTTTCTCTATTGCTACTGCCAAATCTTCTGAACATCTCAGCGCGGAGCAACGGCTATGTCGCTCCTGTCTGTCATCCCTATCCCCTGCNNATCTGAAACCGAAGGAAGTCATGAATCGCTTTCAACGCATCGGGATGTGCTGTCTTAATATGCACTTTGCCACCTGCTGGCAATTCTTCGAATCTGTAAACAACCTCAGAGCGTTTCTCCTTCATCACAGGTATGCCGGGCGGCACCTGGTATGTACGAACATGGGAATGGAGAATTCGCCGTTGGAGAACATCGTGACAATACGCATCAGATGAGACCGGATTGCTTGCGTATTCT
>PKYX01000071.1 GCA_003132825.1 Acidobacteriaceae bacterium | reverse complement strand
AAAGGAATCGCGCGGCGGTTCCACTCCGCCGCGCGTGCCAGCTCGGACCTCAATTGACGGTGATTCGCTTACCCGCAACGGTGGCTGTCTCTTCGCCCAGAAAGTTGCCTGCGGTATCGAAGGCGTCGTCGGTGCTGCTGCCGGAGAAGCTGTTCCCGTCTGGACTGAGGCGGATGGTCTCGCGGATAATTACCGTGCCCAACAGGTTGCCATTGAGATCGAAGTACCACGAGGGATGCTTCAGTTGATAGGTGCGCGTGCCCGTCTGCTGCCAAACCCCAAGGCAAACGTTGTCGGTGGCGGGAGCGCTAGTGTCGTTCAGGATTTCGGTTCCATCCCCGTGCCATTGCTCGAAAGCCTGATCGATCACCTGTCCACCGGAGCTGTAGCTGACATACCAGAGGCCGACGATCGAGGGCGAGGATTGCTTCGAGTTTGCCGGGTCCGAGCGCTGTTCCAGGGAGGACGACGCGGCTTCTGAGGGCGCGACCGCTACCGCTGCCGCGCTGGGCTGGAAAAAGTTACCGCGACCAGTCTTGCAATTGGCGCTGGCGTTCGGCACGAATGCGGCGCAGAACGCCAACAATGCCGCCGCCACGGCCAGCGTCAAAGGCCGCGAGCAGCGGAAGGTTTCTGGATTTCGGGTGGCTACCTGGGCGATGGTTTTACTCATGATTGAATCTCCTTTGTGGTTTTCTTAGTCTGCGGACTGGTATGGCGGGGAAGTAGTGAGGCGGTCTTGCGCAACGAATTGAGGCAAACCAGGACAGAACCTGCCGGTGTTTCCTCAAAATGAAGCTGTCCGGCTTCGACCTCTCGGTAGATCGTGCGAACGGCAACGTCCAATAAAACTGCGGCTTCCTCGGGTGTGACCAGGGGAGCCACAGCTCCACATTGCGCGCAGCTCGCTGGGGGTGAACCGGAGCTCCGGTGGAGGATGAACGATTCCTCTGTCTGCACCGTGATTTCGGTAATTCGTCTGGCCTTCACCGCCCCTCCTTTCGCTTCCAATTTCGTTTCGCTACCGCTGAACTCAGCGGCCCACCCGAGCACCCCAACGCAGTGCGGCAACTATCGACCCGGCCCGCAGAAAATGTCTTGAGCGGGGAGTTGAAATCTTTTAGAATTCGTTAGTTTTCTCCTTCATAGCCTCCCTCCTGCTCTTATGTCTAAGGAAATAAAAGAGTTGTACGAGTTCGGCCCTTTTCAAATGGACGCTTCGCGGCGCTTGGTGCACCGCGGCGAGCAGGTGTTGCCTCTGACTTCGAAGGCTTTCGACACTCTTCTGACGCTGGTCCGGAACCGCGATCGGGTGCTGGTGAAGGATGAACTGATGAAAACCCTGTGGCCCGACAGCTTTGTAGAAGAAGTGAATCTGGCGCAGAGTGTCTCGACCTTACGGAAGATTCTCGGAGAGAGACCGGGTGAGAATCTGTACATTGCCACCATTCCCGGCCAGGGCTACCGCTTTGTGGGTGAGGTGCGGGAGCTTGGCGGGGCGGGTGATGAGGTGGTGGTCGAGCGACATACCCGCGCCCGGGTTGTAATCCGCGAAGAGGCAGAAGCCGGGGAAGACCCGACAACCCACGATCTGGCAGCTCAGATTCGAGCTCTGCCCCCGGGTCCGACGCGAGCTGTGCACTGGAAATGGGGGCTGGCTTTGCTGTTCGCCGTCGGTCTGATCGGGGCGGGGCTCATGGTCTGGAGAAACCGAGCCGCGGGTTCAACCGCAGAGCAACCGCCGCGCTCTCTGGCTGTGCTGCCGTTTCAATGGTTGGCGGCTGCGCCAGACGACCAGCATCTGGGCCTGGGAGTCGCGGATGCGGTGATTACCAGGCTCAGCAATATACGGCAGTTGGCCGTTCGTCCGACCGATGTGGTGATGCGCTACGCCGATCCCCAGGTTGAACCCATGCGAGCAGCCCGCGAAATGGGAGTGGACTCGGTGCTGAGCGGCAAGATCCAGAAATCCGGCGATCAAATTCGGCTGACGGTTCAGCTGGTACGGGTGCGCGACGGTCGTCCGCTGTGGGCGCAGACCTTCGACGAGAATTTCACCAACATTTTCGCCGTGGAAGATTCCATCTCCGAAAGAGTGGTAGAAGCTTTGGCGGTGAACCTCGCGGCCCAGGAAAAACAGCAACTGGACCGGCATTACACCGAGAATATCGACGCCTACCGCAACTATCTGAAAGGGCGATACGCAGAGTTCACTTTTACGCGCGAGGGGATGAACCAGGCGATCGAGTATTTCGGTCATGCCATCGCCGATGATCCCGGTTATGCGCTGGCCTATGCTGGGCTGGCGGACGCCTACACGACGGAATCGGACTGGCTGCTTTCGCCGCGCGAAGCCATGCCCAAAGCGGAGGCGGCGGCCCGCAAGGCGCTGGTCTTTGATGACAGTCTGGCAGAAGCGCACGAGGCGCTGGGGCATGCCTTGCTGCATGAGTGGCGGCTCCCGGAAGCCGATCGGGAATTTCACCGCGCCCTCGTTCTGAATCCGAGCAGTGTCTCGACCTACTATACTTATGCCGAGTACCTTTCCTCGATCGGCCAGCAAGCTCAGGCGATCGCCGCGATGCACCAAGCGCTCGCGATCGATCCCCTGTCCCCGGAAGTCAACTCGTTTCTGGCCTGGGACCTATATTTGAAACGAGACTACCAGGGCTGCCTCTCAACCTCGCGCAACGCAATGCAGATGTTCCCCGACTTCTGGGTTCCGCACCTCATCGCGGGAATGTGCTATTTCATCCAGGGACAATTCGATGCGGCCATCGAGCAATATCAGAAAGCGCGGATGATGAATCCCGATAGCACATTTGCCCTGTCGGGTTTGGGAATGAGTTACGCCAGGTCGGGAAATCAGGGCAAAGCGCGCAAGGCGCTCGAGGAAATGGAGGGCATGGCGAAGCGCAGCTATGTCTCTCCGGTTTACATTGGCCTGATTTACCAAGCCCTGGCAGAGCGCGACCTGGCATTCGAGTGGTACGCGAAGGGCTACGACGACCGGGGGGAGCTTCTGCTTTGGCTCACCTTCGATCCGCTCTTTGACGACGTCCGCGGCGATCCGCGCTTCGCCGATCTGGTGCGCCGCGTGGGGGTAGCAACCCCGGCGCCATGAAGGCGCTATGAAGGAATGGAGGGTTACCTGACAACTGGCCCAGGCTCTTCGATGCGCCCCGCTGC
>PKYX01000304.1:3598-5121 GCA_003132825.1 Acidobacteriaceae bacterium | reverse complement strand
GAGAAAGATTGGTGCCGCCGAACCTGGGAAACGACACCATCCGGTTCAAATCCATGGAATACACCAGGATATCCCAGCCCGTCTTGGTTAGTGAACTGAAGGCGAGGCGGGAACCATCGGGAGAAATGCGCGGCGAAAGAGAAATGGATCCCACATGAGTGATCGCGTGCTGATTGTTGCCGTCATAGTCCATTTCCCAGATTTCGCGATGCCCGCTGCGACTGCTGACAAAAAAGACCTTGCTTTCCGCAATGCCGGCGATGCCCCCGCCTAAGCGAAAAATAATGTCGTCGGCGAATTTATGCGCGAGGGTGCGGGCGGCGTCGCTCGTGGCCGCGTCCTGATAGCGCTTGCCGAGCACCTGCGGCGAGGTGATGTTCTTCACGTCGTACAGCCAGCCTTCGACGGTCAGGTTTCCGCCGGCGATTCCCAGGTTTCCAAAAGCCAGCA
The DNA here is from genome assembly GCA_003132825.1 of Acidobacteriaceae bacterium. Lineage (GTDB taxonomy): Bacteria > Acidobacteriota > Terriglobia > Terriglobales > Acidobacteriaceae > PALSA-270. The sequence goes on along the minus strand of PKYX01000304.1, from coordinate 4,671 downwards.
TGGAGGCGTTCGGCGGCGGGCTGCTCCACCCTTCGAACTGCACGTCCGCCGGGGCGCCAACCGCTCCCAGGGGATAGAAGCTCTTCGAGACCATGTCGAAGATGCCGGCATTGTCCAGATCATTCCACAGCGTGCCGTTGAATACGGTCAGCAGGCCGGCGTTATTGGGGTCCGGGGTTGAGGCCTTGAAATCGGCAACCGCAAGGCGGACTTTCTCGACGCCGAGCCCGGTGCCGGTTTCGAAGTGGGCTTGCGCCCAACCGATAGAGACCAGCAGCAGCGCGGTCAGCAGGCTTAGAAGGGGACGCCGGGACCGGCGATGGACACCTCGGGGTGACGACGAGCGGGGCGGAATGCAGGCGACGCAGGGGCGAGACGCGCCCTTTCCGGGCAAAGTTCCTGCTCCGTCGGTCGTCGTACGGCATGGTAGCAATGGCAACTTATGCATGGTCCTTCCCGCTGCTTCCAAGCAGCGCGCGCAATAGCAGCAATAACCCTCTATCTCTTGTAATCGAACCAGAACTCCACCGACACCTTATTCCCGGAATAATCGGAGGGCAGGGGACCAAAAGTGTCAATGCGCTGCAAAGCCCGCTGCGCCGACTGATCGAGCGAAGGGACCCCGCTCGACTGCTCCACCCGGACGTTCACCGGCCGGCCGTCGCGCGAAATGTCAAACCCGACATACACCCGCCGTGCGTCGCTAATACTGGGGTCGACTTCGTATTTGAGCCAGTTCTCGGCAACCTTTTGCTGCACCACCCGCACATACCAGGCATAGCGGTCGCCAAAGTCGCCTCCGCTGCCGGTGAAACCGAAGCCTCCCTTGGCCCCCCCGGCGTTGAACACTCCGTACGGCCCGCTGACCGGGCCACCCTGGCCGAACGGAACCACGTTCTCAGCTTCTTCGACCGGCTGCGGCGCCGGCTTGCGTTGGCTGGCGCTGATGGCGGGTTTGGGTTTCTTTTTCGCATCCCGGTCGGGAATCGGAATGGCGTCCGGCGCCTTTTCCTCGGGTTGGGGCTTCGATTCGGTGAGGCCCTTGGACTCGTTCGCCAGCACATTCTGGGTCG
>PKYX01000304.1:0-3587 GCA_003132825.1 Acidobacteriaceae bacterium | reverse complement strand
GGCCAGGTTCCGGCCCCAACGGTCGTGTTCAAAGAAGATCTCAGCGTTGGCTGCCATTGGTCTGAAGCGGTTGCGTCACAATGCTCACATTGCTGATGCCGGACTGCTTGACTGCGTCCATTACGGTGGCGAAGGCTCCGAAGGGAACATCTTCGTCGGCGCGGAGAAAGATGGATTGGTTCTGCGGGTCGCGGATCTTTTGCCGGAGGGTGGCTCCGATTTCGTTGATATTGATCGGCTGATTGCCGAGAAAAACCCGCTGCTGCTTGTCGATGCTGATCACCAGACGTTCCTGGGTAATCTCTTTNNTGAAGATGATCAGCAGCACCAGGACAACATCGACCAGCGGCGTGATGTTGATGTCGGAAAGGGAAGTCTGAGTGCGCCCGTTGGCGGCGGTGAACGCCATTACCGCCTCACTTCGGCGGTTTCGGGCACCCGACGCGCCGCCTGCTGGGTATCGAGGGTATTCAGCATCTCGAGCGCGAAGTCATCGCCTCGGGAAGCGAACTCGCGAATCGAAGAGCCAATTAGGTTGTAGGCGATCACGGCGGGGATGGCGGCAGCCAGGCCGGCGGCGGTGGTAATCAAGGCCTCGGAAATTCCCGGGGCCACAGCGCGCAATGTGGCGGCGCCCGCCGTCCCCAGCCCGTGAAAGGCGTCAATAATCCCCCAGACGGTCCCGAAGAGCCCGATAAAAGGCGTGACCGCGCCCGTAATGGCCAGCCATGGCAGATTGCGCTCAAAGCGCGTCATCTCTTCTGAAGCCGCAATCTGCATGGCACGCTGGATCGCGGTTTCGCTGCGAATCATCCCTGAATTGCCCACCTGGCGCCGGTATTCCTCATAGCCCCCTTCAAACACCCCGACCAGCGGGCTGGGGCGAAACTGGTCCGCGACCGTCGCCACGTCCTGCAGCCGTTGGGCTTTGCGGAAGGCGCGCATGAAACGCCCGCTGCGCAGCCGCGCCCGCCGTAAAAGGCTCCACTTCGCCAGGATGATCGCCCAGGAGATCAGACTGAAGGCAAGCAGAATGAACAGAACCACTTTGGCGACCGGACCGGTTTGGTTCACCAGATCCAGGATCTCGCCGCCCATTACGGCCGCTGGCAACAAGTATAAGGACATGAGTTTTGGAGATTTCCTAGGCTCGATTATAGAACATGGTTGCGGCCATTCTTCGAGGCGAATCCGATCGAGCACCCCATGCGCGGAGCCAAAATCGGCTGCCCTCTCGGGGGAAATCGGAATCGGGAAATAGACAGACCGGCGAGGATCAGTGTCCTCCGGAGTCCCGGGGATGAAGTGTTGATCCTCGACCGCGAGAACATGCGCTCGGCCTAGGACGGCTCATCTGGATCATCGGAATGCCCAGCCGTTCGACCCCCAGCACGAATCCCGCGCCACCGTTGCCGAGATAGGCGTTGGGCCGGCGCGGGCCCCAACCCGGCATGCCGTTGCCATGCACCAGACCGATCTTTTCATCGAGCGTCATTTCCTTCAGTACCAGGTCGGCGCGCTCGTCGGGCGACAGACTCCGGTCCATCCACGGCCGGGTCTGCTTCGGGCCTTCCGTCGGGTGCGATTGGGCCACGAGCGGGCTAGCATGAGGAACAGCGAGAGAGCTACAGCGGGCAGGCAGTACAAGCGTCTTGGCTTGTTCATGTCGATTGGGTTCATCTTCGGATTGTCGGACTGTTCGCAGCTGCTCCCGCCATCATGCGCCGGCCTGTTTCCCGCGGCGGGGGCGAGTGGCCGCCTGCCCCGTGGTCCGGGAAGCGAAAGCGGAGAACTGTTTCATGCTATCCTGCGCTCAACTTCTTGCTCCGAGGACGGCCCGGTGCTTGTAGAACTGCGGCTCGAAAACTACGCGGTGATGGATTGTCTGGCGGTCGAGTTCGCCCCTGGCCTGAACCTGCTGACGGGCGAAACCGGCGCGGGGAAGTCGATCCTCATCGATGGGCTGGCTCTGCTGCTCGGCGACAAGGCCTCGAGCGATGTGATCCGTTCCGGGGCCGACAAAGCCGTTGTCTCCGCCGTCTTCGAGGTGGAAGGCGCGGCCGAAAAGACGGTGGCTCAGATCCTTGAGACCAACGGCATTGACTCCGAAGATGCTTCGATCATCCTGCGTCGCGAAATTGCTGCCGCGGGCAAGGGACGCGTCTTCGTCAACAACCAGCCGGCGACGGTCGCGGTGTTACGCCAACTGGCTCCGCACCTGGCAACCATCCACGCCCAGAATGAGTCGCTGCTCTCGTTTGACGCCGCCGCCCGTCTGAGCTTGCTTGATGCTTTTGCTGGAACGCAGCTGGAACCGGTTGCCGCGGCTTTCCGCCGCTGGAAAGCCGTGGCTGACCGCATTGACGAACTGCAGCGCGACGAACAGGACCGTCTGCGTTTGCTCGACCTGTGGACCTTTCAAAAGCGGGAGATCGAGGACGCTAAGCTGCAGCCCGGCGAGGACGAGCGACTGGAGGCCAAGAAGCGCGTCCTGGCCAATGCCGAGAAAATCTACGGCGCGGCCATCAACGCCTTCGATCTTCTCTACGAAGGCAATGCTTCGACTTCGGCTTCCCTCCGCGCCGCCCAAAAGCACGTGGAAGAGCTGGTGCGCTATGAGCCGAAGTTTCAGGAGGCACGGGCGGCGCTTGAGACCGCGCGCATCAGCGTCGAGGACGTGGGCGCGAGCCTGCGCGACTACGCCGGCGGGATCGAGGCCTCGCCCGAACACTTAGCGGAAGCCGAAGACCGCCTCGCCGCCCTGGACCGGCTGAAGCGCAAGTACGGTCCCACCCTCGAAGAGGTGCTGCGTCATGGCGCCGAAGCCAGCCGCAAACTTTCCGAGATGGAGAACAAGGACGAGACGCTGCGCCAGCTGCACGCCGAGTTGGCCCGGGCGGCAGAGGAATACCTGCGCGCCGCGCGCGCCCTCTCCAAGAAGCGCTACGAATCGGCGCGCAAGCTGGAGAAGGTGGTGGAGGCTGAGATCAACGAGCTGGCCATGAAGTCGAGCTTCCATATCGAGGTCAGCGGCTCCGATGAAGCCGGCAACTGGACGGCCGCAGGCTTCGACCAGGTGGTCTATCTGATCTCCACCAATTTCGGCGAGCCGTTGCGGCCCTTAGAGGAGATTGCTTCGGGCGGGGAGCTGTCGCGCGTCATGCTGGCCCTGAAGGCGAGCGTCGAGTGCCACGGGGCGCGGGCGCTTTCTTCGCCAGCGTTCGCGACCGAGATGCCCGCCGCGGGCTCCCGCAAGTTTGTGGCCGCCGGGCAACGCACTTTGGTCTTCGACGAAATCGACATCGGGATCGGCGGCCGCGCCGCCGAATCGGTGGGCAAGAAATTGAAGGCCCTTGCCCGCGGCCACCAGGTGTTGTGCGTGACCCACCTACCACAGATCGCAACCTTTGCCGACCACCACTATGTGATCGAGAAAAAAACCTCCGCTGGACGCACCCGCACCTCGGTCCGCCCCATTACTGGAGAAGAACGGACCGAGGAGGTTGCCCGCATGCTCAGCGGGGCCAAGCTGACCGAAACCTCCCGCAAACATGCCGAGCAGATGATCAAGGCCAACGGGTAAGACC
>PKYX01000445.1:1482-6224 GCA_003132825.1 Acidobacteriaceae bacterium | reverse complement strand
CGACTACCTGCGCGACAACATGAAGTTCGATCTGCGGGATTGTGTGCAGCGCGGCCACAACTACGCCATCGTGGACGAAGTGGACTCCATCCTGATTGATGAAGCGCGCACGCCGCTCATTATTTCCGGTGCCAGCGAGGAGTCCACGGACAAGTACGCCAAGGTCAACCGCATCATTCCCAAGCTTGAGAAGGGGGAGGAGATCGACGGTCCCCCCGGGGAAGCGGCCACCCTCACCGGCGACTATGTGGTCGACGAGAAGCACAAAAACATCACGGTCACCGACGAAGGGTGGGAGAAGGTCGAGGGATTGCTCAGCATCGGCAACATCGCCGACCCGGAGAACTGGGACCTCAAGCACCACGTAGAAGTAGCCGTCAAGGCGCACTCCCTCTATCACCGTGACGTGGAGTACGTGGTGAAAGACGGCGAAGTCATCATTGTGGATGAGTTCACCGGCCGCCTGATGCCGGGACGACGCTGGTCCGATGGCCTGCACCAGGCGGTCGAAGCCAAGGAAAACGTCAAGATTGAGCGCGAGAACCAGACGCTCGCGACCATTACTTTCCAGAACTATTTCCGCATGTACAAGAAACTGGCCGGCATGACCGGCACCGCGGAAACCGAAGCGACGGAGTTTGAAAAGATCTACCGTCTGGAAGTGATGGTCATTCCGACCAACCGGGAGATGCGGCGCCTGGAGAATGCGGACGTCGTCTTCCGTACCGAGAAGGAGAAATACTACGCGGCTTCCGATGAAATTCAGAAGCTCAACCAAAGCGGCCAGCCGGTACTCGTGGGGACGACCTCGATTGAAAAGTCTGAGCGTCTTTCGGACCTGCTCAAGAAAAAGGGCGTGAAGCACTCGGTGCTGAACGCCAAGCAGCACGAACGAGAAGCGGAAATCGTCGCCCAGGCAGGCCGCAAGAGCATGGTCACAATCGCCACCAACATGGCCGGGCGCGGCACCGACATTCTGCTCGGAGGCAATCCCGAGTTCATGGCCAAAGTGGAATGCGTGAAGAAGGGGCTGGCCCAGCCGTTGCGTGCGGCGCAGGGCAAGATCCAGATCAGCGTGGACGAAAGCAAGAGTACGGTCTGGTATTACGGCGGCAATGAGTACGTGGTTCCGACCGAGCAGTGGACCGAGATTTTCAACCGCCATAAAGAGTTCACGGACAAAGAGCACGACGAAGTCATCGCCGCCGGCGGGCTGCACATCCTCGGTACCGAACGTCACGAGTCCCGCCGCATCGACAACCAGCTGCGCGGACGCGCCGGCCGCCAGGGCGATCCCGGGTCCTCTCGCTTCTATCTCTCACTCGAAGATGACCTGATGCGCATTTTCGCCAAGGAGTGGGTTTCGAAACTCCTGCAGCGTCTGGGCATGGAAGAAGGAATTCCGATCGAATCGAAGCTGATGAGCCGGCGTATTGAGTCGGCGCAGAAGACGGTGGAGGCGCAAAACTTCGAATCCCGCAAGCATCTGCTGGAGTACGACGACGTCATGAACAAGCAGCGCGAGGCCGTTTACGGCCTGCGCCGCCAATTGCTCAGTGGCGTCGACCAGAAAGAGCTCATTCTCGAGGATTACGTCTCCAGCATTCTCAGCAACTTGCTGGATCAGTACTGCGCCGTGAAGGTTCACGCTGACGACTGGGACATCAAAGCCCTCAAGGACGCGATCTTCACTCGGTTCGGCGTCGACATTCTGGCCGAAGCGATCAAGCCCGAGACCCTCAACCGCCAGGAACTGGGCGACGCCATCTTCGACATGCTGAAATCGCGCTACGGAGCCAAAGAAAAACTCATTGGCCCGGACGCTATGCGCTATCACGAGCGCATGATCATGCTGAGCGTGCTCGACTCGCAATGGAAAGACCACCTTCGGGATATGGACCACTTGAAGGAGGGCATCGGGCTTCGCGGCTACGGCCAGCACGATCCGCTGGTCGAGTACAAGCGCGAATCCTTCGACATGTTCGAAGCCATGATGCAGCGCTTTCAGGAAGAGGCGGTTCGTTATCTCTACCTGATGCAAATCCTGGAGCGGCCGCCGGAGGGCGGAGGGGCGATCGGGCCGGGACGCGAGTCGGGCCCCGGAGGTGCGGGCCCTGAGGTGGGAGCGCCGGTGCCCCGGTTGGGCGGCGGGGGCGACGGAAATGGCCACCGTCCGCAGCGAGCGGTTGCGACTTCGGTGGACGATCTCGAAGAAGCCTTCCAGCGCAAGAAGCGCCGCGAACTCGAGCATGCCCGCATGGCCGGGTCCGGCGATCAACAGTTGGTGCAACAGGTGGTTCGTGGCGCCGCCAAGATCGGCCGTAACGACCCGTGCCCCTGCGGCTCAGGGAAAAAATATAAGAAATGCTGCGGAGCCAAAGCCTAGCCGTNNACAAACGACTTCACGACGATATTGTTGGGCTGCACGCCGGCGGGAATCATCGTGAGCAAGGAATATTCCCCCGGTTCCAGTTTCTTCTTGGGTACGCGCTTCTGAATGACGGTGATATCGCCGGCCTGGGCATCGAGCACCAGCAGGTAGTTTTCGCTCTCAGAGAGCGCCAATGCGTCCGGTTCGCTGCCTACCGGAAGCGACGCGATTACCTTGCCCTGATCAATGTCGTAGACGGCTACGTTGTTTGAGCCGAAGTTGCTCACATAGAGGCGCGAATTGTCGGCGGTCACCAGCCCGCGCGCCGGATGCGTGCCGATCAGATAGCTCCCTCCCACCTCGTTGGTTGACGTTTCGATGATCGAAATGTTATCGGAATCGAAGTTGCTGACCATCAGTTCTCCGCCGTCGGGCTTGAGCGCCAAGTTGACCGGCGTCTTGCCCACATCGAGCAGGGCCAGCAGCTTGTCGTTTTTCAGGTCGATCGAGGCAACTTGCCCGGACCCAGCGCAGGCCACGAAGGCCTTGCTGTTGTCGGGCAAGATGGCAATATCTTCCGGCTGCTGGCAAGCGGCAATCGTACCGCGCAGTCTGAGGTGGACGGCGTCGATCAGGGAGACGGTGGCGTCGCCGCGATTGCTTACCACGACGGTCAGGCCATCGGGCGAAACTCGCGCCAATCCGGGCGAGATACCCACGCGAATGTTGCCCAGAACCAGACGCTTGTCGAGATTGATCACGGAAACGTTGTTCGAAGCTGAATTGGCCACGTAGGCGCGCGTGCCGTCTTCCGAGACGTCAATGAAATAGGGAGTGCCGTGCACGCCGATGGTCGCCACCACCTCATTGCGCTCGGCATCAATCACGCTGACATTGTTTGATCCCGTGTTCACCACGTAGATTTCGTTCTTCTTGCTGTTGGCTGCCACTCCGGTCGGATCGCTGCCGACCGCAATGGTCTTGGCCGGCTCGAAGGTTCGCAGGTCGATGACGGTGATCGAGTTGCTTTTGCCGTTGGTGACGTAAGCGTATTCGCGGTAAAGAGGGCCGTAGTCGGGAAGCTGCTGTTCGCGGAAATGCCACCAGCTGAGGACGCCGGCGATCAAGACGAAAACAGCAATGAAGACAAGCTTTCTCAAGGTGGCAGCTGGCCCAGTCGAAGAAGCAAGATTACCAGACCGGTCCATCGGCCCTGGCAAAGGGCGGTCCCGACTAACCGGGCGCCACCGGGTGGGTGCCCGAGGGTAGGGCGGGTATCGCTGCAGCAGGGGTATGGATTCCAATGGGCGAGACGGTTCTTCCCACCACCGGCGCAATCTGGCGCACCTGCGCCATGAGTTCATCGAACTGCTCAGGATAGAGCGACTGGACGCCGTCGGACAACGCCTGATCTGGTTGATGATGGACTTCGATGATGAGTCCGTCAGCCCCCACTGCCACCGCAGCCCGCGATAGCGGAGTCACTTTGTTGCGCTTGCCGGTGCCGTGACTGGGGTCAACCAGGATCGGCAGATGGCTGAGCCGCTGCACCGCGGGGATGATGCTCAGGTCAAGCGTGTTGCGGGTGTGGTCGGCGAAGGTGCGCACGCCGCGCTCACACAGGATGACGTTATAGTTGCCTTCGCTCATCACGTACTCGGCCGCCATGAGAAATTCTTCGAGCGTCGCCGACATGCCGCGTTTGAGCAACACCGGCCTCTGTGAGCGTCCGGCGCGCTTGAGCAAGGAAAAGTTTTGCATGTTGCGGGCGCCGATCTGGATCACGTCGGCGTATTCCTCCACCAACTCCAGCGACTCGTTGTCGATCGCCTCGGTGACAATCCTCATGCCGAACCTGTCCCGCACTTCGGCCATGATCCGCAGACCTTCTTCGCCCAGACCCTGAAAGGAATAGGGCGATGTCCGCGGCTTGTAAGCGCCACCCCGAAAAAACTGCGCTCCGGCACGCTGGACGCGCTCGGCTACCGCGAACGCCTGCTCGCGGCTCTCAATGGCGCAGGGTCCGGCCATGATGGCGAGCCCCGGGCCTCCGATCACGGCGTCGGTGCCCGGGAAGCGGATCACCGTGTTCTCCTGCTTGATGTCGCGGCTCACCAGCTTGTAGGGCTTGGTGACCTGGATCACTTCCTGGACGCCAGGCATCTCATCGAGCGTCCCCGGCTCCAGGGCGTCCTTGTTCCCGGTGATGCCAATCGCCGTGCGTTCGGCCCCCGGCATGGGATGAGCCCGATAGCCGAGCGACTCGATCTTCTGACACACGGCGCGCACCTGGTCTGGCGCGGCGTGTGCTTGCATGACGACTAACATGGTCGTGCCCTCGAAACCTCTTAGTCTATCGTTGATCGTGCCC
>PKYX01000445.1:0-1404 GCA_003132825.1 Acidobacteriaceae bacterium | reverse complement strand
CTCAGAAGAAGGTCTCTATTGTAAAATCACAAGTTATCGATTCGCCAAGATCATTCTCTATGCCCCAGGAAGAAAAATTGGAGTCCGCCCCAGCCGGTCAGAGAGAGGACCGCTACGACCCTTCGCGCGTGGAGACGAAATGGTCGGAGCGCTGGCAGCAGGACCTTTCGCTCTATGCGGCCGAAGCCAACTCCAGCCGGCCCAAGTACTACGTGCTCGAAATGCTGCCTTATCCCTCAGGCGCGCTGCATATGGGCCACGTGCGCAATTATTCGATCGGCGATGCGCTCGCCCGCTATATGTGGATGAATGGGTATAACGTGCTCCATCCCATGGGCTGGGATTCGTTTGGCTTGCCGGCGGAAAACGCGGCCATTTCGAACCGCACTCCTCCGCGTCAGTGGACGCTCGCCAACATCGCCAACATGAAGGCGCAGATGAAGCGCCTCGGTTTTGCCTACGACTGGTCGCGCGAGGTCACCACCTGCCTGCCCGAGTACTACCGGTGGAACCAGTGGTTCTTCCTCAAGCTGTATGAGCGCGGTTTGGCGTATCGGAAAAAGAGCAGGGTGAACTGGTGTCCGAACTGCGCCACGGTGCTCGCCAACGAGCAGGTGGTCGGCGGCTGCTGCTGGCGTCACGAAAACACTCCGGTCGAGCAGCGCGAGCTCGAGCAATGGTTCCTGCGTACCACAAACTATGCGGAAGAACTGTTGCGCGGCCTGGACAAGTTGGCCGGCTGGCCGGAAAAAGTCCGCACCATGCAGCGCAACTGGATCGGCCGNNAGCGACGGCACGCAGGTCGATTTCAAGCTGGACGGGGCGAGCGGGCCGGCGGGTTCGACCCTCACCGTCTTCACCACGCGCGTGGATACGATCTATGGCGCAACCTCGGTGCAGCTTGCCCCGCAACACCCGCTGGTCGCCGACCTCGCCGCGAGCGACCCCCGCACGCGCGCCCAGGTTGACGAGTTGATTGCCGAGCAGCGCAAAGCCAAGGAGGTCGGCGACATCGGAGCGATCGAGAAGCATGGAGTGAACACCGGGCGTTATGCCGTCAATCCCTACAACGGAGAAAGAGTGCCCATCTGGGTGGCGAACTACATCCTGATGGATTACGGTACGGGCGCGATTATGAGCGTGCCCGCGCACGACGATCGCGACTACGNNTCATGAGCGTGCCAGCGCATGATGAGCGGGATTTCGAGTTCGCAAAAAAGTATGGAATCGAGATTCGGCAAGTCATCGGACCGAGAAATGCGGGCGCAGCCGTCGAACTGCCCTTTACCACCATGGATGGCACGCTCCTCAACTCGGGCGCTTTCACCGGACTGGGTTGCGAAGAAGCCATCCATAAGATGGCGGCTGAGGCCGCGAAGAAGGGCTTCGGAAAAGCCACGGTGA
>PKYX01000500.1 GCA_003132825.1 Acidobacteriaceae bacterium | reverse complement strand
CGGAACCAGCAGAGCGTAGGCGATTGCCTTCGTCCCCGACACCCACTGCTCGCGTACTGCCTGGAATAAGAGAATGCTCATGATCGGGAGGTTTATCAAGACTGCAGTGACTACTGACTACGCGTATTCGCGGAGGACCAAGGTTGCCGGGATGTGAGGTAGGAGAACGTTCACCAGCATGGCGACCGCATATCCAAACAGCAAATACGCCCAGAGACTGCCTTTGCCCTTTCGCGCGCTTAGAGAAGTGACGGCGAAGGCCGTTAGAGTGAGCAGTAACACTCCGACCCAAATCTTTGTGGCTCCCGGGTGTACAGGAAGCTGCCTGTAGTGCACAGCCACCCATTTCGGCATAGAGAAGGCTTCTTCGGAGTTGTGCAGGGTGACGGCAATCAGGAAAAGCCACTGCGTTTTCCGGAAGCCCACGATGGCGACCCTCCCTGTTCGGCTTCACGATTCCATGCCGGGCAGTTCTCGGATGCCTGACCAGAGAATCTCAGATCCGTCGCCCGGCCGCTCGTTCTCACCCCGGCGGTTGCCGATCCCAGTCGGGCATCGTACAATAAACCCACAATCGATACGGGGTTGTGGGTCATTTTGGCCGTTCGGACCAGGCCGGGAATCAATACCTTACGGTCAGGCCGCGTTTGAGCCGGCCTGGAAATTACAAACCACATGGTCATACTAATCACCATCATTCACGTTATTGTCTGTGCGTTCCTGATCATCGTGGTGCTGCTGCAGAGCGGCCAGAGCGGTGACATTGCAGCGGCCTTCGGCGGTATGGGAAGCCAGACGGCTTTCGGGCCCCGGGGCTCGGCCACCGCCCTGTCGCGGGCCACCACCTGGTCGGCGATCATTTTTATGGTGACCTCGATCACGCTCTCCGTTTACGCACAACGCAGGAGCGGCCCTCATTCCGTGTTGCAAGGATTGAAACCATCGCAGACTCAGCCGGTGGCTCCGGTAAAAAAGTAGTCGACGGTGGTCGGTTTGGTCGGCCAGTCTAAGGTTTGAAGCGATTGAACGCCTCGCGACCCGCAGGCGGGACTGACGTCTCAGCCATGATTCATGAAATCCTTCCCGTTGGCCCACTGCAGTGCAACTGTTCCCTGATCGGGGACGAAACCACGCACGAAGCCATGGTCATCGATCCTGGCGACGACATTGAGAGCGTTCTGGATCTCATCCGTCAGCACAATCTGCAAGTTCGGCAGATCGTCATCACCCACGCCCATATTGACCACGTGGGCGGGGCGATGAAGCTGCGCGCCGCCACGGGCGCGCCCATTCTGCTGAATCAGAACGACTATGCGCTGCTCAAGATGCTCGATGCCCAGGCGGCGTGGATTGGCATGGCAGATCCCGGCAAAGTGGAGATTGACCGGAGCATTGGACAGGCCGATACCGTCAAGGCCGGCTCGCTCACCGCGGAAGTAATCCACACCCCGGGTCACACCGAAGGCAGCGTCTGCCTCTATTTTTCCGCCGACAAAAAACTGATCGCCGGCGACACGCTATTCGCAGGCAGTATTGGACGTACGGACTTGCCCGGCGGCTCCTTCGACAAGATCATTCGCTCGCTCGAGGAAAAGGTTCTCGCCTTGCCGGATGAAACGGTCGTTGTGCCGGGGCACGGGCCGATCACCACCATCGGCGACGAGCGGGAGACCAATCCGTTTCTGGTGAAGCTCTAGGCACCGCGGTCTAGCCATTCACCAGATCAAGCATCCTCGCGATCCCCTCATGGAACGGTTGGGGAGGAGTTATCAGGCTCACCACCAGGTATCCATCCGTCGGGAAGTCGTAGAAGTGGCCGGGATGGACGAGCAGGGATCCCTTCCGCAGCAGCTCGACCGCTAACTCTTCGTCGGACTGGGTCACGGGAACTCGCAGCACGGCGTACCATCCACCCTCGGTCTGCATGCGCCGGCAGGTTTTCTGCCGCGCCAACTCACCATCCAGTTGCGACAAATTCCAACGCAAGCGATCGAGGAGCAGCGGCTGCACGCGCTTCCGCTGATCGAGCAGCACGGGCGCGGCAAGTTGGATGGGGGCATTCATCGAGAGATAGGTGTCGGCGACGATTTCCAGACGGGCCAGTGCGGTATCGACTTGGCCTTGGGGGCCGCTGACCGCCAACCAAGCTAGCTTCATTTGCGGCAGTCCGGAGATTTTCGATAGCCCGCTCAGCGTGAAAGTGAGGGTCTCCTGGTTCATGGCAAAGCTTGAACGCGGCGTGCGGTCATGCGCGTAGTCGAGGAAAACTTCATCGACGATCAAGGCCAAATGGTGCTCGCGGCAAAAGGCATTGAGCTGGTCGCGTTCGGCGCCCTCCACATACGATCCCGTGGGGTTGTTGGGATGCACAATGACCACGGCGCGGGCGCGCTGATTTACCGCCTTTTCGAGCGATGGAAAGTCGATTTGCCAGCCGTGGTCGTAGAGCAGCGGATAGGGCACGAGCTTCACGTCCTGGAGGTCTGCGAGAAATTCAAACAAAGGATAGCTGGGCTTCGGCACCAGGACTTCATCCTCCGGGTTGCACAGCAGGCGCAAGACATAGGAGTATCCTTCGCTGGTGCTGGTCGTGAGCACCAGGGATTCAGGGTCAACCGCATATCGTTTCACCTGCTCACGATAATAAACGGCTACCGCCTCGCGAGCACTGCGCAGTCCCTTGGGCTGGGGGTCGTAATCCATGGCCTGAGGATGGGCCAGCGAATTCAGGATGGTCTCGGTGTCATAAGGCAGACCGGCGCGAGTGGGGTTCGAGACAGTGAGGTCCAGAATCTCCCGGCCCGCCGCGAGCAACTCGCGCTGCACTTCAGTGAACTGGTTCGGCGTGAGCTTCCAGTCGGTGCGCTTGGAGAACATGAAGGCACCATAATATCGGATTGATGATTTCAGATTCACCGCCATGGCCCGATCACCAGGGAATATAATTGGCTGTTTCTCGGCATGCCCAAAGCGACCCAGTACGATCTGCGCCTGGCGGAACGGACCTCCCAGCTGGGTAACGAGACGGCCTTCGAAGTTCTGGTCAAAGCGCGCGCTCTTGAGCGCCAGGGCAAGAGCGTCATCCATCTGGAAATTGGCGAGCCTGATTTCGACACGCCCGCCAACATCGTAGCGGCCGCGGTTGACGCACTGCACCAGGGCTGGACTCACTACGGGCCCCCGGCCGGCCTACTTGATCTGCGCCAGGTGATCGCCGAAGAGGTCAGCCGCTCACGCGGCGTAACCGTCTCAGCGGACGAGGTTGTCGTTGTCCCGGGCGGCAAACCGATTATTTTTTTCAGCCTGCTCGCCTTGGCTGAAGGCGGAGATGAGGTCATCTATCCCAACCCCGGCTTCCCCATCTATGAGTCCGTGATTCGTTACACCGGCGCTCGGCCTGTGCCGATTCGTCTGCGCGAGGAGAAAGACTTCAGCCTTGATGTGAATGAACTGGCATCCCTTATCACGGAACGGACGAAGCTGATCATTCTCAATTCTCCAGAGAATCCGACCGGCGGAGTGCTCAGCCGGCGAGATCTCCAGGACATCGCCTCCGCCATCGGCGATCGCAATATCATGGTGCTTTCGGATGAGATTTACAGCCGCCTGGTTTTCGAAGGCGAGCACAATTCCATCACCTCCGTGCCGGGATTCCAGGAACGCACCATCCTGCTGGACGGCTTCTCCAAGTCCTACGCGATGACCGGCTGGCGCCTCGGCTACGGAGTCATGCGTTCCGACTTGGCGGCGCACATTACCCTGCTGATGACGAATTCCAATTCCTGCACCGCCAGTTTTACCCAGGTCGCTGGCGCTGCGGCGATTCGTGGCAATCAGTCATCGGTAGAGCGTATGCGAGCGGAATTCCATCTACGATTGGACAGTTTCGTGACTGGGTTGAATCGCATCCAAGGTTTTTCCTGCCGCATGCCCAAGGGCGCGTTTTATGCGTTTCCCAATATCAGCCAGACGGGATGGAAGTCGAAGGTGCTGGCCGATTCCTTGTTGCAAGACGCTGGGGTGGCATGCCTTGCCGGGAGTGGCTTCGGTGAATTTGGCGAAGGCTACCTACGCTTCAGTGTAGCCAACTCGATGGAGAACCTGAACCAAGCGCTAGAACGCATTGAGCGGTGGACGCGTGCAAATCTGTAGGGAGACCTGGACTTATGTCAAAGAAACTGGCCAGGAAGAAAACAGCGGATACGACAAGCGTCGCGGCGCCAAAAGCCGGGCGCCCGAATATGCCGGGATACGGCCTTTCCAAGAGTAGAAACGGTCTTCTTCCCTGGCGGTGGGCCCAGGACCGGCTCGGCAAGAGCCGTCAATACTGGATTGCCACCACGCGACCGGATGATTCGCCGCACGTCATGATCGTTTGGGGCCTGTGGCTGGCGGACGCCTTCTACTTCAGCACCGGCAAGAACTCACGCAAAGCCCGAAATCTGGTGGAGAATCCGCATTGCGTGATTTGCTCCGAAAACCCGGCGGAGGCGGTGATTGTCGAGGGCGTGGTCGAGAGCGTCACCGACCCGGAGAAGGTGGAACCGCTTTATGTCGCCTATCAGAAAAAATACAAATGGGATATCCGCGGCATGGGCGAACCAATCTACCGGGTGCGTCCGCGCATCGCGTTCGGGTTGTTTGAAAAGAAGTTCACCGGCACGGCTACGCGCTGGACGTTTTCCTAAATAGTCTAGTTTGATTCCGAGGTGAGGATGAGCAAGAGATTCCGTGTCTTCGCCACCTGCGACATTGGGGATGCAGCCATCAAAGTGCTGCGCCTGAAAGGATATGAAGTCGAAGTCTACGCCCACCCGGAACCTCCCCCCAAATCTCTGATTGTCGAAAAAGTGAAGACGGGCGTGGATGGCTTGATCACCACCCTACGTGACCGGATTGACGCAGAGATTTTCGAGGCGGGCAAAGGAACGCTCAAGGTTGTCGCGCAATTTGCCGTGGGCTTCGACAACATCGATCGCGCCGATGCCGACCGCTACAAGATTCCCTTCACCAACACCGCTGATGTTCTGACGGAAGCGACTGCGGAGTTCGCCTTCTTCATATTGGGTGCGCTCGCGCGGAGGCTGTGGAGCGCCGAGCACCTGACCCGCGACCATCGNNGCCATGATCAAGAAGTGCGCCGGCTTTGACATGAATATTCTGTGCTATGACCCGGGGTTCCAGAATCACGACTACGTGAAGGCAATTCAGGAAAATATGGACTTGCGTCATGCTCGCGGTATCTCGAAGGAGAAGACCTGGATCAAGTATGTCGCCTTCGAGGAGGCTCTTTCCCAGGCCGATTTTGTCAGCGTGC